>QHVW01000901.1 GCA_003223675.1 Acidobacteriota bacterium | reverse complement strand
CGGGGGAGCTCCAGCGCATCGCCGTCCATCTCGAGCGCGGCAACATCCGGGTGACGGACGCCACGCGCGAGGGGGTGGTCCGGACGGGGAGGATCAAATTGGATCTACGGACGGCGTCGGGACGGGTACAGGGGCTATAGTTGCCCGCGCTGACAAAACACAAGCACTGACGGAAGCGCCGTAGGCGCAGCTCGCCCGCAGGAGGATGCATGGCGACGAGACGGGACGTGTTGAAGCTCGGGCTGGTGGCCGGCGGCTCGAGTCTGCTCTCGCGGCAGGCTTTCGCCCAGAACAGGGAGCTGCTCAAGTTCCTCTGCCCGCCCGACGACCGGCCGCGGCAGATCAACGATCAGCCGCCGAGCCCGCCGGCGCGGCCGTGGGTGAGCGAGCTGTTCGTGCCGCCCGTGATGATGCCGCTCGCGGGGCTCGTCCCGCCGCCCGATCCGCGGGCCCACCAGCGATATGAAGAGTTTCCGCCGAAGGAATTCTACGAGATCCACGAGCGCGAATTCCTCTGGCAGTTCCATCCGGACCCGCCGTACGCGGGCGGGAGCTGGCAGTGGGGATTCCAGGCGGGGAATTTCGCGCCCAGCTCGCCGGGGCCCACCTACGCGGCCCACTACGGCTCGCCGGTCCTCGTGCGGCGGCACAACGCGCTGCCGCCGGTGGGCCACGCCAAGGTCAATTTCGCCCTCCCCTCGACCACCAGCCACCTCCACAACGCCCACACCGCCTCCGAGAGCGATGGCAATCCGGTCGACTGGATCGATTCGGGCGAGTTCTGGGACCATCACTACGCGAACTTCCCGGCCGGGCACGATCCGCTCCAGAAGCTGACCACGCTCTGGTATCACGATCACCGGCTGGACTTCACCGCCGCCAACGTCTACGCCGGGCTGGCCGGTTTCTATTGCCTCTTCGACGAGGACGACACCGGCGACGAGAACACCGGCTGGCATCTGCCGAGCTTCCCCAAGTACGACATCCCGCTCCTCCTGCAGGACATCCGGTTCGCGGAGGTGGGTGGCGGCGCGCAGGTGGTCTTCGACAACTGGAACACGGACGGCATGCTGGGCGACCGCATGACGGTCAACCGGCGGATCACCCCGCGCTTCAACGTCGAGCCCCGCAAATACCGCTTCCGCATCCTGAACGGCGGCCCGTCGCGCTTCTACGAGCTCTTCCTGCGCGCCGAGCGCGGGGGCAGCCGGCGCTTCGAGTACCCCAAATTCGTTGCAATCACCGGCGACGGGAACTTCCTACCCGAGCCGTTGGTGACCGAGAGCATTTTCCTCGGCGTGGCGCAGCGCGCGGACGTGATCCTCGACTTCTCGGGCTACAAGCCCGGCGATCACGTCTATCTCCACAACCTGCTCCAGCAGCTCAACGGCGCCGGGCCCACCGGGGCCTACATGGATTTCGACGATCCCGAGAGCAACCTGATGCGCTTCGACGTCGTGCCGCTCACGGCGCCCGACAAGAGCCGCATCCCCGATCAGTTCCGCCCCTGGCCGCGCGTCGACCTCTCCAAGGTCAAGCGCGAGCGGGTCTGGACCTTCGACTATGAAGGGGGCCTCTGGACGATCAACGGCCGGGTGATGGACCCCAACCGCGTGGACGCCGGCATCGATCAGGGGAGCGCCGAGATCTGGACCTTCCGCAACGGCGGCCGCAACTGGTCGCACCCGATCCACAGCCACTTCGTGGAGTTCCTGTTCCTGGAGATCAACGGCCGGCCGTACCGGGAGAATGAGATCGAGGACATCGGCGCCCACGACGTCCGCGGCCGCGACCTCGACCTCAAGCCGGTGCTGGGCAAGCCGCCCGGCACGCGCTCGCCGGTCGACAGCTTCTTCGGCGGCCGCCGGCGCGACGTGGCGGTCCTGCTGCCCAGCGACGAGATGAAGATCTACATGATCTGGCCGGACTTCCTGGGCAAGTACGTGATGCACTGCCACAACGTCGTCCACGAGGACCACGCGATGATGATCCGCTGGGACATCGTGGAGCCGGGAAAAGGTTTCGATCAGCCGCGCTCCGCCGACGCGGTGTACGAGCCGCCGCCCGAGAGCCCGCCGCACGTGGAGATCCGGCCGGCCAATCCGGCGCAGGCGGACGGCCCGTCGCCGCCGCCGGTGCCGCCGGGGGAGAAGTGACGATGAGCGACCGACTGGAAGACTGCAAGCGCCCGGCCCGCGGACCGGACGCGGAGCGCATCCCGAATCACGTCGTGGTCACCCACGAGGGGGCCCGGGCGCTCTTCTACGACGATCTGATCGCCGGCAAGACCGTCATCCTCCATTGCATGTCCATTGCCACCGAGCCCGCCTATCGCACGGTCGAGAGCCTCGCCCGCGTGCAGCGCCTGGCCGGCGGCCGCCTGGGACGCGATCTGTTCCTCTACTCGCTCACGGTCGATCCCGAGCGCGACACCCCGAAGGCCCTGCGGGAATTCGCCGCGCGCCACGGCGCCGGCCCCGGATGGCTGTTCCTGACCGGCGAGAGCGCGGCCCTGCTGGACCTGCGGCAGCGGCTCTTCGCGCACGGCCCCGGCCACGTCCATGGGATGGAAGGCGCCGACTGCGCGATGGCGATGTTGCGCTACGGCAACGCCGCCGTGGGGCTCTGGGGAGCGGTCCCCGCCAGGACCGATCCCCAATGGATCGTCCAGCGCCTCGGTTGGATCG
>QHVW01000900.1 GCA_003223675.1 Acidobacteriota bacterium | reverse complement strand
CGACCCTGTTCCTGCTCCTCGCAGCCCTGGGCCCCGGCCCCCTGCTCGCCTCCCAGGCTCCTCCGGAGCCCCCTCCGGAGCCGCTCCACATCGCGCGGGCGGCCGGGCCGATCGAGGTGGATGGCCGGCTGGGAGATCCGGGGTGGGCCGGCGCCACGCGGGTGGAGACGTTCTACGAGACCAACCCCGGCGACAACATCGAGCCCAAGGTGAAGACGATCGCCTGGCTCACCTATGACGACCGGTTCTTCTACGCCGCCTTCGACTTCCAGGACCCCGATCCCAAGGGCATCCGGGCCCCCCTGGGCGATCACGACGAGGTGCCGAGCTATACGGATTACGGCGGCATCATCGTCGACACCCGCAACGACGGCAAGACGGCGTTCATGTTCCTGGCCAATCCGCGCAACATCCAGTACGACGCCATCAGCAGCGACGTGAGCGGCGAGGACAACTCGCCCGATTTCTACTGGGACTCGGCGACACAGATCACCGCGACCGGCTGGACGCTGGAGATCCGCGTCCCCTTCTCCTCGCTGCGCTACAACGCGGCCGACGTGCAGACCTGGGGCATCCTCCTCTATCGCAACCGGCCGCGCGATTTCCGCTATCAGATATTCAACGTCAAGCTGCCGCGCGGCAAGAGCTGCTTCATCTGCAACGAGGAGAAGATCACCCTGTCCGGCCTGCCCGGCAGCAATCATTTCGTGCTGGCCCCTTACGCCACGGGACGGCGGGAGTCCTTCCCCCGGGACGGCGCCGGCTCCCCCCTGGAGGACCGGCCGGTCCATCTGGAGGCGGGCATCGACGCCAAGTGGACGCCGAACGCCGACACGGCCATCGACGCCACGATCAATCCGGACTTCTCGCAGGTCGAGTCGGACGTGGCCCAGATCACCGCCAACGAGCGCTTCGCCCTCTTCTATCCCGAGAAGCGGCCGTTCTTCCTCGAAGGGCTGGACCTGTTCGCGACGCCGTTGTCGGCCGTCTACACGCGCAACATCACCTCGCCGCGCTGGGGGTTGCGGGCCACGGGCGAGGTGGGCAACGCGGTCTACACCGCGCTGGTGGCCGAGGACCGCGGGGGCGGGAGCGTCATCATTCCCGGGCGCAATTCCTCGAGCTTCGCCCCCCAGGACTTCGCCTCGCGGGTGGCGATCGGCCGCGGCCGGCGGGACTTCGGGAATTCGTTCCTGAGCTTCCTGGTCACCGACCGCGAGATCGAGGGCGGGGGTCACAACCGGGTGCTCGGCCCGGACTTCCAGTGGCGGCCGAACGACCGGGACACGGTCACCGGACAGCTCCTGTTCAGCGACTCGCTGACGCCCGACCGCCCCGACCTCGCCGCGGAGTGGAACGGCCAGAGCCTCAGCGCCCACTCGTCCTACGTCAACTGGAGCCACAGCACGCGCACCTGGGACTGGACCCTCCAGCACCTCGAGGCCGGCGACGAGTTTCGCGCCGACCTCGGCTTCGTCCCCCAGGTGGGGGAGCGGGACTCCCTCGCCTCGCTCGGCCGGTCGTTCTTCTTCGAGCAGGGGATCGCCCGCCGCGTCCGCCCCTTCATCCGGCTGCGCAACGTGGACGACATGAACGACGGCCTGCTCCTGCGCCAGGTCATTCCGGGCGTGGAGGTCCAGGGGCTCTGGAACGGCTTCCTCGACGTCGAGCACCATACGGAGACGGTGCGCGCCGGCAGCCATCTCTTCGACACCGACTTCTTCGCGGGATCACGGCCAGTCTCCAGGGGACGTTGCGGCCCACGGACCACCTGTCCCTCCAGCTCAACGGCTCCCGGCGCCAGCTCGACGTTTCGCCGACGGGCACCGGCCCCCGGGACGAGCGTCTTTTCACGGCCGACGTGGCCCGCGTCAAGGCCACCTACACCTTCACCTCGCGCGCCTTCCTGCGGCTGGTGGCGCAGCGCGTCCACACGGTGCGCAACCCGGACCTCTACGCTCCCGCCCTGGGCGTGGTCCCCCGCGAGGACGACGAGGTCACGGGCTCGGCCCTGTTCTCCTACAAGCTCAACTGGCAGACGGTGCTCTTCCTCGGCTACTCGGACGACCGCGCCCTGTCGCCGGAGGACCGGCTGGCGCCCATCGGCCGCGCGCTGTTCTTCAAGATCTCCTATGCTTTCCAGCGGTGAGGTGAGATAGCATCTTCCGGCGATGCGGATCGAATCCCAACTCCAGCCCGGCGAGGAGATCCTCTACCGGGCCCACGTCACGCGGCTCACCCTGGTGCCCGTCGCGGTGATGGGAGGGATCGCGCTGGTGGCCGCGGCGGTCGCCTATCATTTCCAGAATCAGCAACCGGTAATAGCGCTGATCCTCCTCGCGGTGGCCGCGATTTTCGGCCTCGTCTATCTCTGGAAGGATTTCGTCCGCCGCGCCAACGACTACGTCCTGACCAACCACCGGCTGATCCAGGAGTCGGGGATCCTCTCCCGCCGGTCGATCGACTCCCGGCTGGACAAGATCAATAACGTCGAATACCGGCAGACCCTCTGGGGCCGCCTGCTCAACTATGGGGACGTGGAGATCGACACGGCGAGCGACGCGGGGATCTCGGTGTTCCGCAACATCTCCCACCCCCTCCAGCTCCGGAACACCATCCTCGCCGCGGCCGAGCAGTACCGCTCCGCCGGACGTTTCCCTGCCCCCGCGCCCGCCGCCCCTTCCGGCGCCGAGCGGATGCGCCAGCTCAAGGCGCTGCTCGACGACGGCCTCATCTCCCGCGACGAGTACGAGGCCAAGCGGCGGGAGCTGCTGGCGGGGCTGTAAAAGGCCGCCTCTCTCTCCCAGCCTCCCCAGACCTGACCGGGAGAGACCCTCATGCCGCAAGCGGCACCCAAGAGGGGGTGAAAATTCCGTAGGGGCGGCCCTATGTGGCCGCCCTGGGCGGGGGGCTGCTCCGGCCATACGACCCCACCCACCCAGGGCGGCCACATAGGGCCGCCCCTACATGCCCCTTCCTATTTCAGAACAGAGAGGGCGGCGCGATCCTTGGCGCTTCTTCGTCTTCCCGGCACCTTAGAAGTAGGGGGCTCGATGTTCGGCCACCTTTCCGGAAAGGAGACCACCATGCGCAAGAAACTGACCTATCTCGGCCTGGGCCTCGCCCTTACCGTCGCCGCGCTGATCTCGAGCGCCAGGCCCGTCCAGGCCTCGAATTGCGTGACGGACTGCTCGACCGGCTGCTGCTCCACCTGCTGCCAGATCAGCCCCACCAAGTGGGTCTGCACCTACCGGCCCTGTTGATTCGCCCTGACGGAAGCGATACCTATTTCGAAAGGAGAACGTCATGAAAAGAAAGCTGGCCCTTCTGGGATTCGCGCTGCTGGCCACCGCGGGCACCCTCGTGCTCCAGCCGCGACCGGCGGAAGCCTCCAATTGTTTCTGCGCGGACGCTGCCTGCTGCGATTACTGCTGCACGCTCTCCAGCGGCAAGGTCATCTGCACCGAGCGCCCCTGTCCGGTCCAGTAGCCTCGCCTCCCGCCGTCCCGGCAACCGGGGCGGCGGCCCCGTGCTACCATCAGGCGGTAATGCCCCGTAATCCGTCCGCCTCCGTCGTCCTCCCCACCGGCTCCGCTCTGGGCTCCCTGATCGAGGAGATCCACCGCGACGCGCGCCTCGGCGGCCAGCTCCGCTATGCCACACACCTGCCCGGGAGCGAGGCCCGCTACGGCGAGCTCGATCCGCCTTTGCCGGAGCCCATCGCCCGCGCCCTGGGACGGTGGGGCGTGCCGCGGCTCTGGCAGCATCAGACGGAGGGGATCGCGGCCGTGCGGCGAGGGGAGAACGTGCTCGTCACCACCCCCACGGCGTCGGGCAAATCGCTCGTCTTCCAGGTCCCGCCGCTGGAGGAGGCGATCCGCGGCGGCCCGGGGCACGGGATGTTCCTGTTCCCCCTCAAGGCGCTGGGGCAGGACCAGCGGGGGAAATTCATCCATCTGGCCGAGGCCGCGGGTCTGCCTCCCGAGATCG
>QHVW01000899.1 GCA_003223675.1 Acidobacteriota bacterium | reverse complement strand
AGGCCCCGGCGCGAATTTCCCGAGATGACCCCCGCGCGCCGGTACCTGGTGATCGCGGGCCTCGCCGTCTCGGCCCTGCTGTTCCTCGGCGGCTTCGTCCTCGCGGGCTATCTCTGGAAGCTCTCCCGGAAGTTCCCGGAGGCCCCCTTCAAACAGCCCTCCCGGCTCTACGCCAGCGCCCCCGTGCTCGCGCCGGGCGAGCCCTTCTCGCCGGGCGAGATGGTAGCCGAGCTGAAGGACGCCGGCTATCGCGAGACCCCCGCGGGAGCGCCGATCACGCCCGGCACGTACCGCCGCTTGGGGGACCGCGTGGTGAC
>QHVW01000898.1 GCA_003223675.1 Acidobacteriota bacterium | reverse complement strand
AGGTGGTGAAGGCCGTGCTGGCCGCCGAGGACTCGGGCTTCTACACCCATCCCGGCATCTCGCCGACCGGCGTCGCCCGCGCGCTCCTGGTGGACCTGCGCGGCGGCGAGGTGCAGGGGGGGAGCACGATCACCCAGCAACTCGTCAAGAACGTCTATCTCTCCAGCCGGCGCACGCTCAAGCGCAAGGCCGAGGAGGCGCTGATCGCCATGTTCGTGGAGCTGCGCCATGGCAAGCAGGCGGTCCTGGAGGCCTATCTCAACGAGATCTACCTCGGCCGCAGCGGCCCGGCCAACCTGATCGGTCTCGGCGCCGCGGCCCGCGCCTACTTCAACCGCGACGCCGCCGAGCTGACGCTGGCCCAGGCCGCGACCCTGGCGGGGATGATCCAGTCGCCGGGCAGCCATTCCCTCACCGAGCATCCAGACAAGGCGATCGAGCGGCGCAACTGGGTGCTCCAGCGCATGGGCGAGCTCGGCTGGGTGAAACCCGATCAGGTGAAGCAGGCGCAGAGCGAGCCGTTGGGCATCGATCCCCATCCGGTCGAGACGCGGCCGATCGCCCCCTATTTCGCCGACGAGGCCGAGACGGAAGCCAAGGACCGCTTCGACGCCGCCGAGCTGGACGGCAAGGGGTATCTCCTCTTCTCGACCCTGCGCTGGGCCGACCAGCGGCGGGCCGAGGCGGCGGTGGCACAGGGGCTCGGCGCCCTGGACAACGGCAAGGGCAAGCACCGCCTTCAGGCGGCCCTCGTCTCGGTCGATCCGGGGGAGGGCTCGATCCTCTCCTGGGTGGGCGGGCGCGACTACGAGAAGAGCCAGTTCGACCGCGTGACCCAGGCCAAGCGCCAGGTGGGGAGCGCCTTCAAGCCGGTGGTCTACGCGGCGGCGCTCACCGAGGGGGTGGTCAATCCCGCCACGCTGCTCAACGACTCGCCGATCCAGGTACGCATCGGCAACGCGAGCTGGCAGCCGCAGAACTACGACCGCGCCTTCCGCGGCTGGGTGACGGTGCGCACGGCGCTGGAGCAGAGCCTCAACATCCCCACCGTGCGCGTGGCCCTGCAGGTGGGCATGCCGCGGGTGATCGAGCTGGCGCGCGACATGGGGCTGAACGAGAAGCTCCAGCCGCGGCCGTCGCTGGCCCTCGGCGCCTTCGAGGCGAGCCCGTTCGAGATGGCCCAGGCCTACGCGACCCTGGCCGCCGGAGGGCTGCGCCCGCCGCTCCACGCCCTCGCCGCCGTGATCGACCCCAAGGGGGAGCGGCTCACGGGGAACGACCTGCCGGCCCCGCGGCGGGTGATGCCGGTGGAGTCCGCCTATCTGGTGACCTCGATGCTCCAGGGGGTGATCGCCCACGGCACGGCCGCCGCCGCCCGCGGCCTGGGGGTGGACGGGCCGCTCGCCGGCAAGACCGGCACCACGAACGACCGCCGGGACAACTGGTTCGCGGGCTATTCGCCGGACCGCGTGAGCATCGTCTGGGTGGGCTACGACGACAACTCCCCCACGACGCTCTCCGGCGCGCGGGCGGCGCTGCCGATCTGGAGCCGCTTCACCGCGTCCGTGCGTCCGGCCCGGGGGTACGCGGATTTCCCGCGTCCGGCCGGGGTGGTGCAGGTCACGGTCGATCCGACCACCGGCCAGCTCGCGACCGAGTACTGCCCCTACCGGGTCACCGAGCTCTTCCCCTCGTGGGCGGTGCCGACCGAGCTCTGCCAGCGCCACTCGCCGAACGGTCTGGACCAGACCGCCGACCTCACCCTGAACCAGCCGGCGATCGATCCCGAGACCGGGCAGCCAATCGATCCCTCCTCCACGGCGGAGCCGCGCTATTCGATCACCGACGACGGCTTGCAAATCAAGGATCCGGGTGGGAACGCGCCGATCACCATCTCCCCCGCGAAGACCTTCCCGCCGCATCCCGTAACCGTGCCGGCGGCCGGAGCACCCACGGACCCCGCCGACGACGGCGGCTCGATACTGATCCGTCCCACCACCCGCGAGCATCCGGATCGTCCCGCGAAGCCCGCGCCGCCCCAGGATCTGGCGCTGACCGGGCCCGTGGGGATGGTGCAGGGGAACGGCGTGGTCCCCGCCGGCAGCCAGGCGATCGGGAAGAAGCCGGAGCCCACGGAGCAGAAGCCGGCGGAGGACCAGAGCGGGGATCAGGATACGTCGACGGAGACGAGCCCGCCGCCGTAAGGCTCTCATCACCCCGGCCCCTGCGCCCCCAACGGCGCCGTTCCATCCAGGTGCTCCCGAAACTCCGCGCTGTAGATATCCAGCAGAGCCAGGAACAGCGCCGCCACCAGCGGCTCCA
>QHVW01000897.1 GCA_003223675.1 Acidobacteriota bacterium | reverse complement strand
CGAGCGCGGCGACGCCTTCGATGCCGCCTCGCTGGCGGAGATCCCTGCCGACCGCACCGTCGGCGTGGTCTCCGGTCTCTTCGAGCTGTTCCCGGCCAACGACGGCGTCCGCCGCGCGCTCGCCGGGCTGGCGAAGGCGATCGAGCCGGGAGGCTATCTCCTCTACACCAACCAGCCCTGGCACCCGCAGCTCGAATTCATCGCCCGCGTGCTCGCCTCCCACCGCGACGGCCAGCCGTGGATCATGCGCCGGCGCACGCAGGGGGAGATGGACGAGCTGGTGTCCGCGGCCGGCTTCCGCAAGCTCGGGCAGAAGATCGACCGTTGGGGGATCTTCTCGGTTTCGCTGGCCGAGCGGCTGGCCGAGCGGGTGGCCGGTTGAGCGAGACGCCCGAGCCGCGTCCGTGGAAGGCGGCGGCGCTCTGGCTCGCCTTCCTCGGCCCCTTCTTCTTCGCCAGCTACGGCCTCGCCAACTGGCTGGCCGGCCGCCGCGCCGGCGTCGGCTCGGTCGCCTTCGATTGGGAGCGCCACATCCCGTTCCTGGCCTGGACGATCCTTCCCTACTGGTCGATCGACCTCTTCTACGCCGTGTCGCCGTTCGTCTGCTCGACCCGGCGGGAGCTCTCGGTCCATTGCCGGCGGCTGCTCGCGGCGCAGCTCCTCTGCGTGGCCTGCTTCCTCGCCTTCCCGCTGCGCTTCAGCTTCACCCGGCCGGCGGCGGACGGCCTCTTCGGCGCCCTGTTCACGGCGCTGGCGGGATTCGATAAACCTTTCAATCAGGCCCCCTCGCTGCACATCGCCCTGCTGGTGATCCTCTGGGTGCGCTACGCCGCCCATCTTGGAAAGAAAGGCCGTGTAATCCTCCACGTCTGGTTCACCCTGATCGCCGTTTCCGTGCTCACCACCTATCAGCACCATTTCCTCGACATCCCGACCGGGCTGTGGGCGGGATTGTTCTGCCTCTGGCTGATCCCCGAAAAGCCCGTGGAATCGGGGGAGCGCTCGCGGGAGCCCAAGCGGCTGCGGCTGGCGCTCGCCTATGGGATCGCGGGCGCGACGCTGGCCCTCTTCGGTCTCCTGCTCGGCGGCTGGGGATGGCTGCTGCTCTGGCCCGCCGGCGCGCTGGCGCTGGTGGGGGTGATCTATGCCGTGTGCGACGCCCGGCGGTTCCACAAGGCGGACGGCCGCCTCGCTCCTCCGGCCTTCTGGCTGCTCCTCCCCTATCTCGTTGGAGCCTGGCTCAATTCGCGGCTGTGGACTTGGGCGTCGCCGGCGCCTGTCATGCTCCCCGGCGGGCTTCTGCTCGGCCGCATCCCCACCCGGAACGAGCTGCGGACGAGCGGCGCGCGGTCGCTGGTCGACCTGGTCGCCGAATTGCCGGTGGATCGCACGGGGATCGCCTACCGGGCCGTCCCCCTGCTCGACCTGCTGGCGCCGTCCCCGGAGGAGATCGCCGCCGCCGTGGCCGCCGTGGACGAGCTCTCCGGCGATCGTCCTACCCTGCTCTGCTGCGCCC
>QHVW01000896.1 GCA_003223675.1 Acidobacteriota bacterium | reverse complement strand
CGACGAAGCGCCTGAACCCTTTGAAGATGTCCGAGACCTGGGCAGGCACCCCCACGATCCGCTTGGCGAGATAGACGAAGACGCCGCCCATCATAGGGCCGATCACCAACAGGACCGGCACAAAGCACAGAAACTCAGCGGCGATGATGACCAATTCGGCCACCAGGATCGCGAGCACGTATTCGAGCCAATAGGGCTTGACCAGGTTCCACGCCTCGTTGAGCCACTCACTGATCCGAACCATGGGTGCTCCCGCTCCCCCAGAGGGCGGTACGGGTCCGGAAGGTGGGGGAGGCGGCGTGTAGGACGGGGGAGGCGGAACGTTCGGTTCACTCATCGCGGCGCTCTCCTTTCGATGGAACGATCACGACCCTTTTGACGTCAGTCTATACAAGGGCGACCCGCCGGACAAGAACGTTACCGTGACGGCAAGATCTCCAGGAATACTTATTTTTCACCAGGCACGATCCCCAGCTCCGCCAACGCCTCCCTCAGGGCGTCCCGACGCTCCTCGTGGACGGCCAGGACCAGCCGGGCGGACGCTCCGTATTCCTCGGCCTCCAGCTCGATCTCGGGCGGGCGCAGCAGGCGCTTCACCGCTCCCATCTTCTCATACGGGACCTCGACGGCCAGCCGCGCCGTGGGCACCTTCTGGACGACCGGCAGCCCTTGAAGGGCCTCACGGGCCGCCGCGGCGTAGGCGCGGGCGAGCCCACCCTTGCCCAGCTTGGTGCCGCCGAACCAGCGCACCACCACCGCCATCACGTCCGAGAGACCGGCGCCGCGTAGCACCTGGAGGATGGGCACCCCGGCGGTGCCGGCCGGCTCTCCGGCGTCCGCGCTCCGCTCGCGCGGGGGGGAGCCCAGCCGCCAGGCCCAGCAATGATGCGTGGCGTCCGGGAATTCCTTCTCCAGGCCGGCCAGCAGGGCCTTGGCCGCCGCCTCGTCCGCCGCCGGGCCGAGCACCGCCAGGAAGACCGACCCCTTCTCGCGGATCTCGGCGCGGGACTCGCCCGCCGGCGCGGCGTAGGCGGCCATCGGGGAGGGGTCAGGGGAGCTGGGTCAGCCGCTGGTAGATCGACCGGTAGCGCTGGACGACCGTGTCCTGGCCGAACCGGTCGACGGCCCGGCGGCGGCCGGCCTCGCCGAAACGGCGGTGGAGATCGTCGTCGGTGAGGAGCTTGAGCGCCGCCGCGGCCATGCCGTCCACGTCCCCCACCGGGCAGAGGAAGCCGGTCTCGCCGTCCACCACCACCTCGGGGAGGCCGCCGGCGCAGCTCGCGATCACCGGCACCTCGCAGCCCATGGCCTCGAGCGCCGAGAGGCCGAAGGACTCGCTCTCTGACGGCAGCAGGAAGAGGTCGGCCCCCACCAGCACCTCCTCGACCAGGGGGAAGCTGCCGATGAAGGTGATGGCGCCGCAGATGTGGTGCTCGCGGCAGTATTGCTCGACCTTGCCGCGCTCCGGGCCGTCCCCCACCAGGATCAGCCGGCTGGGCACCTTCTCCTGCACCCGCTGGAAGATGCTGATGACGTCGAGCACCCGCTTGACCGGCCGGAAGTTGGAGATGTGGACCACGATGCGCTCCCCCGGCTTGGCCCAGCGGCGGGCCCCCGGACCGGCCTTGGCCGCCTCATAGCGGGCCGGATCGATGAAGTTGGGCACCACCTCGATCTCCTTGGTCACGGCGAGCTGCTCGACCGTGGTGCGGCGGAGCGACTCGGAGACCGCGGTCACGGCATCGCTCTGCACGATCCCCCAGCGGGTGGTCTCCAGGTAGTTGGGGTCGTTCCCCACCAGGGTGACGTCGGTGCCGTGGAGGGTGGTCACCACCGGCAGCGTCTGGGGCGCCAGGATCTGCCGGGCCATCACGGCCGACACGGCGTTCGGGATGGCGTAGTGGACGTGCAGCACGTCGAGCGGAGCGTGGCGCGCCACCTCCACCATCTTGGTCGAGAGGGCCAGGGAGTAGGGGGGGTAGTTGTCGAACAGCGGATAGGTGGGGGTCACCACCTCGTGGAAGAAGATCCGCGGATTGATGAACGACAGGCGGGAGGGGAGGGCGTAGGAGATCACGTGCACCTCGTCCCCCCGCTCGGCCAGGGCCATGGCGAGCTCGGTGGCGACGATCCCCGAGCCGCCGTAGGTCGGATAGCAACTGATGCCCACTCTCATCGCACTCCTCCCGGCAGGATCGACATCGGGTCCGCCACCGCCAGCGGGGTCCGGCTCCAGAAGGGCTCGGCGTAGGCGACGCTGATCAATTCCCCGAAATGGCGGGCCCGCCCCTCGACCGCGTGCCAGAACTCGGGGGTCGAGACCTTGGTCACCGGTTCCCCGGACGTGGCCCCGCCGCCGTGGAGCTGGCTGCGGTAGGCGCGCATCGACGCGATCTTGGCCTCCCAGCCGGCGGTGACGTCCACCAGGAAGCTGGGGGTGAAATGGTCGTGCTGCATGTAGGAGAAGACGGCGGCCGGCCGGAACGGCGCCCCCGCCTTCGGGGTACGGAGGGGGTGGGGCCCAGCACCAGGTCCGGCTGCCAGAGGCGGAGCCTGGCGATCAGGGCGTCCTCCTCGGCGGGGCCGGTGCGCAGGCCGCCGTCGCCGCAGTCGAGGAAATCCATCTCCACGGCGCCCAGGACCCGGGCCGCGCTTTCAGCCTCGGCGATGCGCTCCTCGGCGGTCCCCCGCGTCCCCATCTCGCCGCGGGTCAGGTGCAGGATGCCCACCCTCCGCCTCTGGCTGGCCAGCACGGCCAGCGTGCCGCCGCACCCCAGCTCCACGTCGTCCGGATGGGCGCCGATCGCCAGCACGTCGAGCTTCATGGCCGATCTCCTGACGATCGTTCCCCGGGCGTGATCACCTGCAGATGCACGGCGTCGAGCTCCATCTGCTCCCAGTAGCTCTCGGTGAGGTCCGGGCCGTACTTGCCCGGGAAGTGGGCGGAGGAGACGGTCCGCTCCTGGAGCTTGCCCCCCGGCACGGCGGCGTCGCGGAGCTGCTGCACCCGGCGGCTCACCACCTCGTTCTTGCGCGCGGCGGCGGCGACCGCCTTCTCTCCGAAGACGTCGAGGGCGTGGAGGATCTGCTCCCGCGTCTTCTCGAACGGCCGTTCCAGCCCGGGATCGGCACCCACGGCCGGCCCGCGCAGCTCGGCGAGCGCCTCCTCCACCCGCCGCCGCACCGGGCCCACGAGATCGCCGCCGTCCCGCTCGGCCAGCCAGCGGTCGAGCGCGCCGCGGTCCCCCAGCAGGGTGGCGAGGGGGAGCCCCAGCTCCTCCAGCCGCTGGATCTGCTTGGTCTCCAGCACCAGGGTCTGCGGGCGCAGGGCCACCACCGTGGGCTCGACCTCCAGCACCGCGTGGGTGACCGCGGCCTGGGCCATGTAGGCGAGCTCGCCCGGGCCCACCACCTGGATGGTGGTGCCGAGCACGGCGTCCTGGACCGCCGGCCGGGCCAGCACGCCGGGGGAGACCGCGCCGGGGTTCTCCTCGATCGCCTCCAGCAGCTCCGCCACCGTGCCGGCGCCGTCCTCGCGGCCCCGCAGGGCGAAGCCGTCCGCGCCCCGCCATTCGACCCGCCGCCGGCCGCCGTGGCGGAAGAGGAAGAGCGGGCCCGCCCCCCGCTGCGGGTGGACCTGGAGGGGGTAGCCCTTGGCCGCGACCGCCGCGTCGCGCCGGGCCTGCTCCTCCTCCAGCCGGTCCCGCCGCTCGACCAGCCGCCGCAGCCAGGGGCGCTCCGCCGTTTTGAGGGCGGGGAGCATGGCGTCGAGCAGGAGGGGACATCGGTCCCCCAGCAGGTGGGCCGCCAGCCGGCAGAAGGCCTCGCCGAAGCGGGCGTCCGGCCGGTACCACTGGGCCAGGGTGCGCAGCCAGTCGGCGTAGCGCTCGCCGGGGACGGCCTCGCCAATCCCCCGCAGCACCTCCTCGACGCCCGGCCCCAGCGTGCGCATGCCCACCGGCACCAGCGGCTCGGGGTCGGGCCCGAGGTCGAAGCTCCTGGGGCCGTCCGCTCCCAGCACCGTGGTCGAGGAGACCTCGGCCCAGTCGTGGTCCTCGGTCGCCACCCAGAAGACGGCGACCGCCGGCTCGCCCGCCGCCTCCAGCGCCGCGGCCCAGCGGGAGACGGCCACCATTTTGGCGAGAGTGAAGAGCGGGCCGCCGAGGAGCCCGGGCTGCTGGCCCGAGACCACCACCCGCACGGCCGGATCGGCCAGGCGGGCGGCGAGCCGGTCGGCACCCGGATGGCCATAGCCACGGTTGGCCACGGCCAGCGCTCCGCTGAGCTCGCGCCGGTCGGCG
>QHVW01000895.1 GCA_003223675.1 Acidobacteriota bacterium | reverse complement strand
GGCCCGCTGGGTGGAGAAGCCGGCCACGGCTCCTCCGGATCCGCCGTCTCCCACCGCGGCGGCCGAGCGCTTCCGCGACGACGTGCATTGGCTGGCCGACGACGCCCGCGAGGGGCGGGGGATCGGCACCGCCGGCCTCGATCAGGCGAAGAAGTGGATCGCCGGCCGCTTCGCCTCCCTGGGGCTGGAGCCCGCGGGAGCGGACGGCTGGCTCGAGAGCTTCGACGTGCCGGTGGCGGTGGAGGTCCGGCCCGGCACCGGCGTCCGCCTCGACGGCGCGGCGATCGCCGCCGACGCCTTCCGGCCCAATTCGTTCTCGGCCTCCGGCGAGGCCGCGGGCGAGGTGGTGGCCGCCAACTACGGCATCACGGCGCCGGAGTTGGGGATCGACGACTACAAGGGGGTCGAGGCCAAGGGGAAGATCGTGGCCCTCCGCCGCTTCGTGCCCGAAGGGAGCCCGTTCGCCGACCCCGCGGTCGAGCGCCGCTACGGCGACCTGCGCTACAAGGCGTGGAACGCCCGCGAGCACGGCGCGGTGGGAGTGATCTTCCTGGATTATCCCGTACCGGCGCCGTCCGGGGCCTCGCCGGCCGCCGAGTCGCCGCTGCCGCCCCTGGCGCTCGACCCCGTCGATGCCGGAGGGGACGTCGGCATCCCGGCCGTGACGGTGAAGCGGGAGGCCGGAGCCTCTCTCTTCGCCGCGCTTTCAGGGGGAAACCATCGCGCGTCGCTCAAGGTAGACCTGGAGCGGAAGACCAAGCCCGCCGCCAACGTCCTGGGGGTGATCCACGCCGGGGCCGCGGACCGCCTGCCGGGCGCGCTGGTGATCGGCGCCCACTACGACCACCTGGGGCACGGCGGCACGTCATCGCTGGCGCCCGATTCCCATGAGATCCACAACGGGGCGGACGACAACGCCTCGGGCACCGCCGCCCTGCTGGAGGTGGCGCGCGAGCTGGAGGAGCAGCGCGGGAAGCTGCGCCGGGACGTCTACCTGATCGCCTTCTCCGGCGAGGAGGAGGGGACGCTCGGCTCCACCGCCTTCGCCCGCCACCCCACGGCGGGCCTCAAGGCCGGCGACATCGTGGCCATGCTCAACATGGACATGGTGGGGCGGCTGCGGGGCAACCAGGTCGCTGTGCTGGGCGGCGAGTCGGCGCAGGAGTGGAAGGAGATCGTGCCCGCCGTCTGCGACCGGGACCTGGTGCGCTGCACCCTCTCCGGGGACGGCTACGGCCCGTCGGATCACAGCCCCTTCTACGCCGCCGGGGTGCCGGTGCTCCACTTCTTCACCGGCCCGCACGAGGACTACCACAAGCCCTCGGACGACGCGGACAAGATCAACGCGGCCGGCGGCGCCCGTGTGGCCCTGCTGGTGGCGGACGTCGCCACTGAGATCGCGGCGCGCCCGGACCGGCCCACCTACAAGAGCGCGCCGGCCCCGGCGCCGCAAGGGGACGTCCGCTCCTACGGCGCCACGCTCGGCACCATCCCCGACTACGCGGGCGACGGCCGGCCGGGCGTGCTGCTCGCCGGCGTGCGCGCCGGCAGCGCGGCCGAGCAGGGGGGGCTGCGCCGCGGCGACCTCCTGGTGGGCTTGAGCGGCAAGGAGATCCGCGACATCCACGACTTCATGTTCATCCTCCAGCGCGCCAAGCCGGGGGAGAAGGCCACGGCGGTGGTGATCCGCGAGGGGCAGAAGGTGGAGGCGGAGGTGACGTTCGGCGGCAAGAAGCCATGAAAAAGCTGTTCGCCGTTCTGGCCCTCCTCCTGGCCGCCGCCGCCTCCGCCGCGGTCCCCCCCGACCTCGCCGAGTCGGCGCGGCAGATCCAGCAATTCCCCGCCACCCGCGGCCAGGGGAGCGAGAGCGAGCGGCTGCGGCGGTTCTTCGATCTCTACTGGCGGACGCGGATGCTCGCGGCTCCCGAGCTCGCCACCTACATCGGCTATGCGGGCGTCGACGACCGCCTGGGGGACCTCTCGCCGGAGACGATCGCGCTCAGCCTGCGCATCGCCCACGACGAGCGCGCGGCCCTCGCCTCGATCGACCGCGCGCGTCTCACGCCCTCCGAGCAGGTGAATTATGACCTGGCGCTCTGGCGCGTCGAGCAGGGGATCGAGGGGGAGCGGTTCCACTCGGAATA
>QHVW01000894.1 GCA_003223675.1 Acidobacteriota bacterium | reverse complement strand
CTGCCGGACGAGCCCGACCGCCCGGCCCGCCTCCCGGTCGATCGCGCTTTCCATCTCAAGGGGTTGGGGGTCGTGGTGACCGGCACCCTCGCCAGCGGCACGGTCCGGCCGGGGGACACGCTGGAGCTCCTGCCGCGCGGGGAACGGGTCAGGGTGCGCAGCATCCAGGTGCACGGCCAGCCGCGGGAGCGGGCGGACGCCGGGGAGCGCACGTCGCTCCAGCTCACCGGCGTGGCCCTGGAGGATCTCGCCCGCGGCATGCAGCTCGGGCTCCCCGAGGCCTTCGAGGTCACCACCAGCCTGCTCGCCCGCTTCACCCTGCTGCCGGACGCGCCGGCGCCCGTGCGCGGCTTCATCCCCGTGCGGCTCCATCTCTACGCCAGCGAGGTGCTGGGCCGCATGCGCCCGCTCAATCCGGATGGTCTGGCGCCGGGAGAGACCGGCCCGGTCGAGATCCGGCTCCAGGCGCCCGTCTCAGGGCTGCGGGGGGACCGCTTCATCCTCCGCCGCCCCTCGCCGCCCGCCACGCTCGGCGGCGGCGAGGTCCTCGATCCCCGCTGGCGGCGCCACCGGGGGACGATCCTCCAGCAGGCCCTGACCTCGCTGCAGAAGGATCTCCCGGCCGCCCTCCCCTTCTGGGTGCAGGAGGCGGGAGAGCGCGGCGTCGAGGCGGCCGAGCTGGCGCGCCGTCTGGGGGTGCCGCCGGCCGAGGTCGCCAAGCGGCTGGCGGCGCTGGCGCGCACCCAGAAGCTGATCGAGGTGCCCGAGGAGCACGGACGCCCCCGGCGCTGGGTCAACCCCGCCGCCGTGCAGCGGGTCACCGAGCGGGCTCGCCGCGTGCTCAAGGAGCACTTCCAGAAGGACCGCCTGGCCGAGTCGATCTCCAAGGCCGAGGCCGTGCGCCGCATCCTGCGCGGCCGGGGGGCGGAGCTGGCGGACGTCTATCTGGGGTGGCTCACGGCCCAGAAGGTGCTCGTGGTGCAGGGGGATCAGGTCACCCTCCCCGGCCGCAGCGCCCAGCTCACCAGCGAGGAGTCGAAGCTCTCGGCGGCCGTGCTGGAGCTTTATGAGAAGGCCAAGCTGGCGCCGCCGTCTCCGGGCGAGGCCGCGCAGACGCTTGGCGCCAAGCCGCAGATCCTGGACGGCGTGATCCGCCATCTGGTGGCCCGCGGCCAGATGGTCAAGCTGCCGAGCGGCCTCCTGCTCGCCGCCTCCGCCCTGAGCGGCCTCAGGCAGGATCTCCTCGCCACCGCCTGGGACCGCTTCTCGGTGGCCGACTTCAAGGACCGCTTCGGCCTCACGCGCAAATGGGCGATCCCCCTGCTGGAGCACCTGGACTCGACCGGCGCCACGCGGCGGGTGGGGGACGACCGGATGGTGGTAAGGCCTGGTTTGTAGGGGCGGCCCTGCGTGGCCGCCCTGGCTTGTAGGGCGCCCACACAGGGGCGCCCCTACATGAATCTGACGAGGAGACACGATGCAACATCCGTTGCAGTACCCGCTCACCCTCACCTTCAAGATCGCGGCCCTGGCGCCGCAGATCTCGGTCACCGACGGTACCGGCCGCGAGATCCTCTACGTGCGGCAGAAGCTCCTCAAGCTGCGGGACAAGATCAAGGTCTTCTCCGACAGCTCGCAGTCCCAGGAGCTCTACGAGATCAACGCCGACCGCGTGCTCGACTTCTCCGCCCTCTTCACCTTCACCGACTCCCAGGGGCGCGTCGTGGGCAGCGTGCAGAGGCAGGGCATGCGCTCGTTCTGGCGGGCCACCTATGACATCCAAAGCCCCGCGGGGAACCTCTACACCATCGTCGAGGAGCAGCCCTGGCTCAAGGTGATCGACTACTTCGTCGAGGAGATCCCCTTCGTGGGGATGCTCTCCGGCTATCTCTTCAGCCCCACCTACGGCCTCCAGCGCGCGTCCACCGGCCA
>QHVW01000893.1 GCA_003223675.1 Acidobacteriota bacterium | reverse complement strand
TCCATGCCATCTCACATCCTGGTGACCGGAGGAGCGGGCTTCATCGGCTCGCATCTGACGCGGCGCCTGCTCGCCCGGGGGGACCGGGTGACGGCGTTCGACGATTTCAACGACTACTACGATCCGGCGCGCAAGTGGGAGAACGTGAACCTGATCGTCGAGGGCCCCCACGCGGACCGTTACTGCCTCATCGAGGGGGACATCCGTGACGCGGCGGCGGTCGACCGCCTGTTCGCCGAGGGGAAATTCGACGCCGTCATCCACCTGGCGGCGCGGGCCGGGGTGCGGCCGAGCCTCCAGGAACCGATCCTCTACGAGGACGTCAACTGCATCGGCACCCTGCGCCTGCTGGAGGCCGCCCGCCGGCACGGGCCCGACCTCTTCCTCTTCGGCTCCTCGTCGTCCGTCTATGGGATCAACGAGAAGGTGCCGTTCGCCGAGGACGATCCGGTGGACCAGCCGATCAGCCCCTACGCCACCACCAAGCGGGCCGGCGAGCTGCTCTGCTACAACTACCATCACCTCTACGGCTTCCGCACCGCCTGCCTGCGCTTCTTCACCGTCTACGGTCCGGGGCAGCGGCCGGAGATGGCGATCCACAAGCTCACCGACCTGATGGCGCGCGGGAAGGCCCTCCCCCTGTATGGGGACGGCAGCAGCCGGCGGGATTACACTTATGTCGACGACATCGTCGACGGCCTGATCGCGACCCTGGAGCTCAAGCCCGGCTTCGAGATCCTCAACCTGGGGGGGGCGGACACCACCTCGCTGCGCGATCTCGTTCACTGGATCGCTGAAGAGCTTGCCGTGGAGCCCCGGATCGACTATCTTCCCGCGCAACCGGGGGACGTGCCGATCACCTACGCCGACGTGTCCAAGGCGGCGCGCCTCCTGGGGTACGCGCCGAAAGTGCCCATTCGCGAAGGCTTGCGCCGTTTCGTCTCCTGGTACCGCGAGCGCGCCGAAGCGCGCAAAACCTGAGCTCTAACCCTAAGCGAGACCCTTTCGATGAACATCTGCGTCGTTGGTAGCGGTTACGTCGGTCTGGTGACGGGCGCCTGCCTGGCGGACTTCGGGATGAACGTGGTGGGGGTGGACAAGGACCACGCCAAGGTGGAGGCGCTCTCCCGGGGCAAGGTGCCGATCTATGAGCCCGGCCTCGACACCCTGGTCCAGAAGAACATGGCGGAGGGGCGGCTGCGCTTCACCACCAACCTCGCCCCGGCCATCGAGGAGGCGGCCGCGATCTTCATCGCCGTGGGCACGCCGCCGAAGTCCGACGGCTCGGCCGACCTCACCTTCATCCGCGAGGTGGCGACCTCGATCGCCCAGCACCTCAACGGCTACAAGATCGTGATCACCAAGAGCACGGTGCCGATCGGCACCGG
Source organism: Acidobacteriota bacterium (assembly GCA_003223675.1). Classification (GTDB taxonomy): domain Bacteria; phylum Acidobacteriota; class Thermoanaerobaculia; order Multivoradales; family UBA5704; genus DATARR01. Next base: position 1,428 of record QHVW01000893.1, on the reverse strand, counting down.
CCGCATGATCGAGCAGATCATCCGCGAAGGGGCCGGCAGCAAGCACAAGTTCGCCGTGGTGAGCAACCCCGAGTTCCTGCGCGAGGGGTCGGCCATCGAGGACTTCATGCACCCCGACCGGGTGGTGATCGGCACCCGCGACGAGCGGGCGGCCCAGATGATGCGGAACGTCTACTCGCCGCTGGCGGCGGCCGACGTGCCGATCATCGTCACCGACGTGGAGACGGCGGAGCTCATCAAGTACGCCTCGAACGGCTTCCTCGCCACCAAGATCTCCTTCATCAACGAGGTGGCGCAGATCTGCGAGGCCTGGGGCGCCGACGTCGAGGTGGTGTCCAAGGGGATGGGGCTCGACAACCGGATCGGCCCGAAGTTCCTGCAGGCCGGGCCCGGCTTCGGCGGCTCCTGCTTCCCCAAGGACACCCGCGCCGCCGCCCAGATCGCCCACGACTCGGGGCTCCGGTTCCGCATCATCGAGGCGGTGCTGGAGGTCAACGAGGTCACCCAGAAGCGGATGATCGAGAAGGTCGGCCAGGCCCTCGGCGGCTTCGCCGGCAAGACCATCGGCTTCCTCGGCCTCTCCTTCAAGCCGAACACGGACGACATCCGCGAGTCGCCGGCGCTGCCCATCGTGCAGGCGCTGGTCGACGGCGGCGCCACCGTGCGCGCCTTCGATCCCGAGGCGATGACCGCCTGCAAGCCGCTCTTCCCCACCCTCGTCTACACCAAGGACGCCTACGAGGCGGCCGAAGGGACGGACGCGGTGGTGATCGCCACCGAGTGGAACCAGTTCCGCAAGCTCGACCTCGACCGCCTGCGCAAGCTGGTCCGCGAGCCGCTGGTGGTCGACCTGCGCAACCTCTACGAGCCGGCGGCGATGGCCGCCGAGGGGTTCCACTACGTCTCGATCGGCCGGCCCGAGGGGATCCCCGAGGCCCGGCCCAGGGCGGTCGCCGGACCGGCCCGTGCCGCGGGGGGCCGTTCATGAGCCGAGCCGTCATCACGGGCGGGGCGGGCTTTCTCGGCTCCCACCTCTGCGAGCGCGCTCTGGCCGAAGGGCATGAGGTCGTCTGCGTCGACAACCTGTTGACCGGCCGGCTGGAGAATCTCAAGCACCTCCTGCACCGCGACGATTTCCAGTTCCGCGAGCACGACGTCTCGAAGCCTTACGAGATCGAGGGGCCGGTCGACTACATCCTCCACTTCGCGTCGCCGGCCTCGCCGATCGACTACCTGGAGCTGCCCATCCAGACCCTCAAGGTGGGCTCCCTCGGCACCCACAACAGCCTGGGGCTCGCCAAGGCCAAGGGCGCGCGCTTCCTGCTCGCCTCCACCTCCGAGGTCTACGGCGATCCGCTGGAGCACCCGCAGAAGGAGACCTACTGGGGGAACGTCAACCCGGTGGGGCCGCGCGGCGTCTACGACGAG
>QHVW01000352.1 GCA_003223675.1 Acidobacteriota bacterium | reverse complement strand
CGGTCAACAACTGCACCCTCCGCTTCCCGGCCGACCCCGGCTACTTCGTCTCAGGGGGCCAGGGTGACGCGACCAACCAGAACATCCTCTGGGGGGACTACTTCTACGTCAACAACGGGCAAAATTTCGCCAGCGGCAACACCCTGGTGCACATCGAGGCCTCGCCGGGCGCCGGCACCAGCTCGTTCAACACCTATCCGGCCCCGGGCAGCCCGGAGACCACGGTCGACGGCCAGTACACCTTCTACGGCCGCTACGTGAATTGGACGGCGGCGGACAACCGCGAGCCGCTGGCCACCAACTTCGCCACCCGCTTCATCAACGGCGGCGACTTCACCGGCGGCACGAGCGTGATCGCCTGGCGCGACTCCAAGATCGTCCAGAATTCCTTCCCCTGCCGTAACCTGCCGCTCTGGTTCCCGCTCGGCGAGGAGGGGATCGTGATCTTCGACGAGCAGGAGCATCCGCAGGTGGCGCAGACCTTCCCGGTCTCGCCGCAGCCGCAGCAGGAGGGGCTGATCCCCTTCCCGGCCGAGGCGCAGCGCACCCTGGTCGGCGGCGAGGACCTGCCGGTGCCCTACGACTTCGGCTGGCTCTATCTGAATCTGAACACCACGGTGGGGGTGCCGCCGGCCAACGTCAGCCCGCCGGAGGATCCCGCCGCGGCCCAGGCGTGGGTGACCACCGAGATGGACGCCAACGGCCGCTTCAGCGTCGGCTTCGAGGCGGTCCGGCTCGACAGCGCGTGCAGCGCGCTGCATTTCGTCCCGTCGGCCCCGTAGCTCAGTCGTAGATGCCGTCCGCGTACCACGCGCCGGTCGCGCGCTCCCGGTAGATCCGGTAGAGCCCGCGGCCGGCGATCTCCACGTCCCAGTAGTCCCGCCCCGCCGGATCGTCGGCCCACCACTCCTCTTCGAGCCCCCAGGGGCCGGAGGCGACCTTCACCTCCCCCTCGACGCGCGGCCGTTTCTCCTCCTCGGCGCGCGGAGTGGCGCGGATCTCGACCGGCGGGGCCTCGGGGTGCCCCTCGCCCGCGCCCGCGGTCAGCACCTCGATCTCGACCGGCGGCCGGAGCACCCGCACGGCGAGGAGCCCGCGGCCGGCGCGCGGCTCGCGGCGGGTCTCCGGCGGCGGCGGCGGGGAGAAGTCGACGAGGGCGAAGCGCTCCGGGCGGTGGCCGTCCACCGGCCGCGGGGAGCCGACGCGGTCGGCGCCGAGCAGGGCGAAGAGGCGGGCGAGGGTGGCGGCCAGCTTGTCCGGGGAGAGGGCCGCCGGGCCGTAGAGCGAGAGCTGCGCCTCGCGCGGCCGGTCGGGATGGGCGACGAAGGTGAAGCCGGCCACCGGCGCGCCCGGCGGGCGGGCCTCCAGCTCCAGGCGCACCAGGGTGAGCAGGGTCTTGACGTCGCGGGTGGGCGCCGGCAGGTCGATCGCGCGCGTCTGGAAGCCGTCGGGCTCCAGGCGCATCTGGATCTCCAGGCGCAGGCAGGCGAAGCCGCGTGCCTCCAGGCGCTGGCAGAGGCGGTCGAGCGCCGCCCGGCCCACGAACAGGAAGGGCTCCAGGGCCACCAGCGGCCATTCGAGGCTCATTCCCTCGTGGAAGGCCGGCGGCGGCTCGCGGGGCATGAGCGGCCGGGGATCGAGCACCGGCGGCATCCCGAGGTCGACCGCCACCAGGGGGAAGCCGCCGTCGAGCAGCATCTCGGCCGCCGCCAGGGCCTCCTTGAGCCGCGCCGGGCGGGCCCAGAGCAGGCGCGACAGGTCGACCCCCAGGGCCGTCGCCGATTCGGGGTCGAGGCTGTCCCCGAGGTCGACCAGGGCCGCGGCCTCGCCCGCGCCGGCAGCCCCGCCGCTTCGGCGGCATTCATCAACGCGCGCCCCATCTCGAGCTCGGGGGAGGGGCCGGGATAGTGGCGCTCGATGCCGTCGGCGTCCAGGTAGGCGATCCCCTCGCCGGCGTCCTCGACGCGCGGCGAGAAGGCCTCCGCCACCTCCAGCAGCGCCTCCTGGGCGGCCCGCTCGCAGTCGGCGTCCCGCGGCCGGGCCACCAGCTTGGGGCAGAGGGCGCGCGCCTGCGGCAGGGTGAGGCCGGGCCGCAGACCGGCCGACCGGGCGAGGCGGGTGGCCGCCACCACGCGGGCGGCGTTGCCGTTCCCCTCCACCACCGCCAGCGCCTCCCGGATCAGCTCGGGCTCGCTGCGCAGCCGGGCGGCCAGGGGGAAGAGAGGGAGGTAGAGGCAGGCGATGCGCGGCATGGTGCGGCGAAACGGCTAGGCCGAGGCGGCCCGGAGGAGAGGCCGGGCGTGCTCCCGCGCCGGCGCCGGTGCCGCCGCCGGCAGGGCCGGACGGCGCGGCGGCAGGGAGGGGCGCGGCAGGTCTTCCACCACCAGCCGGAGGTCCTCGCTCTGCCCGGGGAGCCGGCCACGGCATTTCTCGAGCTCCACGCGGGCCGTGAAGCCGGCGAGCAGGCGGGGAGAGCCCATCCAGTCGGCGCGCCCGCGGCCGGCCTGCAGCACCGCGGCGGCGGCGGTGCCGGTCACCCGGTAGGGAGAGCCCACCAAGCACCGGCGGCATCCCGAGGTCGACCGCCACCAGGGGGAAGCCGCCGTCGAGCAGCATCTCGGCCGCCGCCAGGGCCTCCTTGAGCCGCGCCGGGCGGGCCCAGAGCAGGCGCGACAGGTCGACCCCCAGGGCCGTCGCCGATTCGGGGTCGAGGCTGTCCCCGAGGTCGACCAGGGCCGCGGCCTCGCCCGCGCCGGTGGCCGCGGCGAGCGCCGCCAGCAGGGTGGAGAAGCGCCCGCTGGTGCGGGAGCCGACCAGCTCCACGAGCTGGCCGCGCGGCAGACCGCCGTCCAGGAGGCGGTCGAGCACGGGCACGGCGGTGGCGAAGACGCCCTCGCCCGCGGCGTCCCGCAGCTCCTGGCCGAGCTCGCGGGCGCTGCGGATGCGGCCGCGCATCTCCTCCGGCAGCACCGCCCGCAACCGGCGCAAAGCCGCCGTCCCATGCATCGGTTTTTCGAGTATCGTCTGTGTCAGCGGCTCGGCCATCGATCTCTCCCCACGATGGCCAATATAAAGCGGTAGAAAGGCGTAAGTCAAATCAAATCAGGTACTTGCAATGAGTAATCACGCCGCTTTCCCGATCCATCCCGAAAGATTATCTGATCGATTCTCGCGACGGGCCGCGGCCGCCGATTTCCTGCGGGCGCGCTTTGTGGCGACCGGTGCGAACTTCCCCCCGCCGATTTCACGAAGTAGAATCTCGCCGCGATGAACGTTTCCGACGTGCGCCGGGAGTATGGAGCCGCGGGGCTCTCCGAGGAGGACCTCGCGGCGGATCCCATCGCGCAGCTCCGCGTCTGGCTGGACCAGGCACAGCAGGCCTACCCCGAGGAATTCACCTCGATGACGCTGGCCACGGCGGACCGCGAGGGGCGGCCGTCGGCGCGCGTGGTGCTGCTCAAGGGGCTCGACGAGCGGGGGTTGGTCTTCTACACCAATTACGAGAGCCGCAAGGGGCGGGAGCTGGCGGAGAACCCGCGCGCCTCCCTGGTCTTCTACTGGGCGGGGCTCGACCGCCAGGTGCGGATCGAGGGGACGGTGGAGCGGACCTCGCGCGAGGAGTCGGAAGTCTATTTCATCTCCCGCCCCCTCGGCTCGCGGCTGGGGGCGTGGGCCTCCCCCCAGAGCCGGCCGATCGCCGGGCGCGGCGAGCTGGCGAGGCGGCTGCGCGAGGTGGAGGAGCGCTTCGGCGAGGAGGTGCCGCTCCCCGAGAGCTGGGGCGGCTACCGGGTGCGTCCGGAGACGATCGAATTCTGGCAGGGGCGCCCCAGCCGGCTGCACGACCGGCTGCTCTACACCCGCGAGGCCGGCGGCGGCTGGCGCGTCGAGCGGCTGGCGCCCTAGCCACGATGGAGATAGCCATGGAACCGGTCGACGGCTCCTGCGACGTCGCCGTGATCGGCGGCGGCCTGATCGGGTTGGCCACGGCCATGGCGCTCTCCGGCCAGGGGAAGCGGGTGACCGTGCTGGAGGCCGAGGAGCGGCTGGCCGCCCACCAGAGCGGCCACAACAGCGGCGTCATCCACTCCGGGATCTACTACCAGCCGGGCTCGCTCAAGGCGGAGCTGTGCGCCGCCGGATCGCGGGCCCTCTACCGTTTCTGCGCCGAGGAGGGGATCGCCCACGAGCGCTGCGGCAAGCTGATCGTGGCCACCTCGCCGGAGGAGCTGCCGGCGCTCGACGAGCTCCAGCGCCGGGGGGAGGCGAACGGCCTCGACCGGGTGCGCCGGCTCGCGGCCCAGGAGATCCGGGAGATCGAGCCGCACGCCGCGGGGATCGCCGCCCTGCACGTGCCGGAGACCGGGATCGTCGACTACCTGGCGGTGGCGCGCGCCTACGCCCGCCGGATCGAAACGGCTGGAAGCCGGGTGCTGACCGGCGCCCGCCTCACCGGGGTGCGGCGGGACGGGCCCAGGCTTCTGTTGGAGGTCAAACACGCCGAGACCTCCCGCGGCGCCGTCGCCTGCCGGCTGCTGGTCAACTGCGCGGGCCTGCAGTCCGACCGTGTGGCGCGCCTCTGCGGCGCCACGCCCGACGTCCGCATCTTCCCCTTCCGCGGCGAGTATTACGATCTCGATCCCGCGCGGCGGAGCCTGGTGCGCGGGCTGATCTATCCGGTGCCCGATCCGCGTTTCCCCTTCCTGGGCGTCCACCTGACCCGGCGGGTGGACGGCTCGATCGAGGCCGGTCCCAACGCCGTGCTGGCCCTGAAGCGCGAAGGGTACCGCTGGCGGGACGTGGCCCTGCGCGACACCGCCGCGATCGCCGCCTGGCCGGGCTTCTGGCGTCTGGCGGCCCGCTACGCGGGGATCGGCGTCTACGAGGTGCGGCGGTCGCTCTCCAAGGGATTGTTCGTGCGCGACCTGCAGCGGCTGGTGCCGGAGATCGCGCCCGCCGACGTCCACCGCGCGGGGAGCGGGGTGCGGGCGCAGGCGCTGGACGCGAAGGGGGAATTGATCGACGACTTCCGGATCGTGCGCAGCGAGCGGGCGATCCACGTGCTGAACGCTCCGTCCCCCGGCGCCACCGCCTCGATGCCGATCGGCGAGCGCATCGCGGCGATGGCGGCGGAGGTCCTGTAGGGGCGGCCCTGTGTGGCCGCCCTGCGGATTCAGCGCCCCTCGGATTCGTGATCGATCCAGATGCGGACCGCGGGAAAGCTCTTCGAGGGCGGCATCGAGGTTGATCTCATCCCCATCCCCCGAGAGCAGGGCTGACACCACGGGGAGGGGGACCCGGGCCTCGACCTCCTCCCGGTCCCCCTTGCGGTCGACCGCCCGCATCTCCAGATAGTCGCCGCGCTTGGCGATCTTCACGTCCGAGTCGGAATCCTTGACGGTGATGAAGTTGGCGTCGGGGCCGTGCTCGATCTCGCGCCAGGCCCGGCGCAGGTCCGAGACGTTGTAGTCGTGGTCGTGGATGCGCATCCGGCCGTGGTGGTGGTCGTCGTCCGAGACCATCCCGGAGAGGTTGCGCACCATGGAGAGGGGCATGTTGATCGAGACCCGCTCGTCCTTGCCCCTCTGCCCATCTACTTTGACGTGGATCCAGAGATCCGCCGCCGCCGCCTGCCCTGCCGTGAGCGTTATCGCCAGCGTGGCCAGCAGGGCGCTCCCGTCATGCCTTCCAACGTGTCGATCTGCTCGCGCACGAGGTCGAACCCGCCCTGCCAGAAGGAGCGGTCGGTCATGTCGATCCCCACCTCGGCGAGGATCTGCTCCGGGCGGGCCGAGCCGCCGTAGGAGAGGAGCCGCAGGTAGCCGGGCTTGAACGCCTCCCCCTCCTCCTGGTAGCGGCGGTAGAGGGCGAGCACCAGAAGCTGGCCGAAGCTGTAGGCGTAGCAATAGAACGGGGTCTGGTAGATGTGGGGGATCGCCAGCCACTCGTAGCGGAACTCGGGCGCCAGGTCGACGCTGTCGCCAAACTGCTCGCGCAGGTTCCCCATGTAGATCTCCGACAGCTCGTCGGTGGAGCGGCCGGCGAGGATCGCCGCGTGCGCGTCGATCTCGAAGAGCACGAAGTAGGCCTGCCGCAGCACGGTCGCGTAGACGTCGTCCACGGCGGCGGCCAGCAGCTCGCGGCGGGCGAGGGGATCGGGCTCCTCGCGCAGCAGCCGGTCGGTCATCAGCATCTCGGAGAAGACCGAGGCGGTCTCGGCGAGCGGCAGCGAGGCGTGCTGGGTGAGGCTGGAGCAGTGGCTGGCCAGCATGCTGTGGATGGCGTGGCCGAGCTCGTGGGCCAGGGTCGCCACGTCGCGCACCCGGCCGGCGAAGTTGACCAGCACCCACGGGGTGTAGCGGGGGAGCACGGTGTAGCAGAAGGCGCCGCCGCGCTTGCCCTTGCGGATCTCGCCGTCGAGGTGGCTCTCGGCAAAGACTCGTTGAGCGTACTCGGAGAGCTTTGGATGGAAATCGTCGAACGTCTCCAGCACCGAGCGGACGGCGTCGGAGTAGTCGACCTTGCGGTCGGAGCTGGCGAGCGGGGCGTAGAGGTCGTAGCGCCGGAGCTTCGGGAGGCCCAGCCAACTGGCCTTCAGCCGGAAGTAGCGCTGGAAGAGTCCGGCGTTCTCGCGCGCCGCCTCCAGCAGCACCTGGACGGCGCGGTCGGGGATGTCGTTGTCCAGGTTGCGCACGGCGAGGGGGGAGGGGTAGCCGCGCAGCACCACCTGCTCGTCGTGCCAGTTGCGCGCCACGTTGGCGTAGATCTGGCCGAGGATGTTCGCCTCGCTCGAGTAGACCCGGTAGAGCTCCCGGTAGGCGGCCTCGCGCTCGTCCGCCTCGGGGGAGAAGGCGTGGCTCATCAGCTCGTCGCGGGTGAGCTTCTGCTCCTCGCCACCCACCGTCAGCTTGAACTCCAGACGGTTGGTGAGCATCGAATAGAGGGTGAGGACGGCTTCGGAGCCCGTCTGGTCCTTGACGTTGATGATCTGCTCGGACTTCTCGTCGAGCGTATGGGGCTTGAAGCGCCGCAGGTCCTGGAGGTACTGGCGGTAGTCGCGGTGCTCGCTCTCGGACGGCAGCAGGCGCCAGGCCTCGTCGTCGGAGAGGCTGCGCCACCAGAGGGTGAAGAAGAGGGTGCGGTTGCTGACCGCCGTCGCCGCCTGCCGCACGCGGTTGCGGAAGGTCAGCGCCTCCTGGCTGCCGGTGTCCGAGTAGAACCAGAGCGAGGCGTAGCCGTTGATCACCTGGATCAGGTTCTGGAGCTCCTCGTACTGGCGGAGGATGGCGAGGAAGGCGTGCGGCTCCATCTTGGGATCGAGGTCCGCGCGCCGCTGCTCGAAGTCCGCCATCGCCGCTTCGAGGCCGGCGAGCCGGGCGGAGAGCTCCTGCTCGCTGGGCTCCGGCAGCAACTCCGAGAGGTCCCAGCCTCTCAGGGTGTAGGTGGGGAAGGTCCTGGTGATTACGTCCATGGCGTTTTGATGTCTGTCGTGTCGAGGTCCCGTGTCGCTATTTTAGCTGAGCCGGCGGCACGACGACCGCCGCCACCCCTTTGTCCCGCGCGAGCTGGTTGAAATGGGCGAGGTCGGTGTCCCAGATCCCCTTCAGCTTCGCGAGCTCGGCGTCGATCGCGGCCGTCAGGTCTGCTTTCACCTGCACGGCCTGTGCCGTGGGCCGGTAGTCGCCGAGCCCTGCCGAGTCAGCCACGCCGTTGAGCTTGTCGCCCAGCCGGATGGGGTTGTTGAGCGGGTCCTCGGAGGCGTGGTTCTTGGTCTGGTAGAGCGCCTCCTCAATCGCGGTCATCTTCTTGTCGAGATCCTTGGCGGCGTCGACGACCGGCTTCATGGCCTCATCCTTGGCGAGGCGCTTCTCGACGTCCTTGAGCTGGGCGCGCACGTCGCGGATGCGGCGGATGGCGTCGTGGGTCTCGGTCAGCTTGTCCCGCGCCTCGGCGACGAAATGATACTGCGCCTCCAGGTCCTCCTGGGTGGCCTTGGAGCGCGGGTCTTTGCGGATCTCGAACGGTTGGGTGAGCGTCTGCCCGGCCGCGGTCAGGCGGACCTGATAGGCGCCCGGCACCGCCGTGGCGGACACCGGATCGCCGGTCCACATCACCAGACCCGGGAACGAGCTGGCGGCCGGCCACTCCATGTCCCACACGAAGCGGTTGAGCCCCGCCTCGGTCGGGATCTTCGGCTCCGCGTGCCGGCCCCGGCGTCCTCCCTCCTCGGCCTCCGGCTCCTCGCCCTTCTCCTCCGCCTCGGCCTTCCCCTCGGGGGTCTCGCCGGGCTTGGCGGCGGCCGCCGGTTTCTTCTCCGCCTCTTTCCCCTTTTCCGCTTTCTCCTTCTCCTTACCCTTATCGGCCGGCTTTTCCGCCGGCTTGCCCTGGAAGGTGCGGATCACCTTGCCGTCGCGGGTGAGGATCTCCAGCTTCACGTCCTTGGCCTGGGCGGCCGGCGGCGCCTCCTTCAGGTAGTAGTCGACGACCACGCCGGCCGGCGGGTTCTGCCCCGATCCGGACGGCTGGAAGAACCCGCCCCCCGCGTCCGCGTACCGGTAGGCCGGCGCCGGCGGGAAGAGGTGCGCCCGCGCGTTGCCGAGGTCGCGGCCGGCGGCGATCTCGCGCAGCGGCGTCAGGTCGTCGAGGGACCAGAAGGAGCGCCCGTGGGTGGCGGCGATCAGGCTGCCGTCCTTGATCGTGAGGTCGTGGATGGGGACGATGGGCAGGTTGAGCTGCAGCGGCTGCCAGTGCCCGCCGTCGTCGAAGGAGACGTACATCCCCCGCTCGGTGCCGGCGTAGAGGAGCCCCCGGCGGGCGGGATCGGCGCGGATCACGCGCGTGAAGTGGGCCGGATCGATGCCGTTGTCGATGCGCGTCCAGGTCGCCCCGTAGTCGTTCGTCTTGTAGAGATAGGGGCGGTTGTCGTCCGACTTGTACATCGTGGCCGCCAGGTAGGCGGTCCCCTTGTCGAGCGGGCTGGCGTCGATCTCGTTGATCATGATCCAGTCCGGGATGCCCTTGGGGGTGACGTCCTTCCAGGTCTTGCCGCCGTCGCGGGTGACGTGGACCAGGCCGTCGTCCGAGCCGGCCCAGATCACCCCCGGCTCCACCGGCGACTCGGCCACGTAGAAGATCGTGTCGTAGTACTCGACGCTGGTGTTGTCCTTGGTGATCGGGCCGCCCGAGGAGCCCTGCTTGGACTTGTCGTTGCGCGTCAGGTCGGGGGAGATCGCCGTCCAGCTCTGGCCGCCGTCCGTGCTCTTGAACAGCACCTGGGACGCCGCGTAGAGCGTGTTGGGATCGTTCGGCGAGAAGGCGATGGGGAAGTTCCACTGGAAACGCTGCTTGATGTCGGCCGCGCCGGAGCCCATCGGGTTGTCCGGCCAGGGGTTGACGTCGCGGATGTCCCCGGTGGCGTGATTCAGCCGGATGAGCAGGCCGCCGTAGGAGCCGCCGTAGACCACCTCGGGGTCCTTGGGGTCGGCGACGATGTAGCCGCTCTCACCCCCGGCCGTGGGCTCCCAGTCCTTGGGGCCGATGCCCGCCCCCCGGCCGCGCGAGAGGATGCGCACCGCCGAGTTGTCCTGCTGCGGACCGAGGATCCGGTAGGGGACGTGGGTGTCGGTGGAGAGGCGGTAAAACTGGGCCGTCGGCTGGTTCTCCAGCGTCGTCCAGGTCTTGCCGCCGTCGGTCGACACCGTGGCGCCGCCGTCGTTCGACTCGATAATCCGCAGCGGGTCGTTGGGATCGATCCACAGGTCGTGGTTGTCGCCGTGGGGCGTGCGGATGGGGGTGAAGGTGCGGCCCCCGTCCTTGGAGTGCAGGAACTGGACGTTGGGGGCGTAGAGGCCCTCCTCGTCCTTGGGGTCGGCGTAGACGTGGCTGTAGTACCAGGCGCGCTGACGGATCTCGGGATCGCCGCTGGTCTTCGTCCAGGTCTTGCCGCCGTCGCGCGAGCGGAACAGGCCCCCCTCGGCCGCCTCGACGATGGCGTAGAGGTTGTCCGGGTTGGTGGGGGAGACGGCGACGCCGTTGATGCCGATCGTCCCCTTGGGGAGCCCCGGGTTGCGCGTCAGCTCGGTCCAGTGGTCGCCGCCGTCGGTGGTCTTCCAGATCCCGGAGCCGGGGCCGCCGCTCTCCAGGCTGTAGGGGGTGCGCTTGAAATTCCACATCGAGGCGTAGAGGACCCGCGGGTTCGTCGGGTCCATGGCGAGGTCGACCGCGCCCACCCGGTCATTGACATGGAGGATGCGCTCCCAGTGGGCGCCGCCGTCCTTCGTGCGGTAGACGCCGCGCATCTCGTTGGGACCGAAGACGTGCCCCAGCACGGCGGCGTAGACGAGGTCCGGGTCCTTGGGGTGGATGCGGATGCGGGAGATCTGCCGGGAATCGGCGAGGCCGATGGAGGTCCAGCTCCGCCCCGCGTCGGTCGACTTCCACATGCCGTCGCCGTGGGAGACGTTGCCGCGCACGGTCACTTCGCCGCCGCCCGCATAGACCACGTTCGGGTCCCATTCGGAGACGGCCACGGCGCCGATCGAGCCGCCGAAGAAGCCGTCCGAGACGTTCTTCCAGGTCCGGCCGCCGTCGGCGGTCTTCCACACCCCTCCCCCGGTGCCGCCGAAGTAGTAGGTGTTGCGGTCCCCGGGCAGGCCGGTGACCGCGGCCACGCGCCCGCCCCGGTACGGGCCGATCTCCCGCCATTTGAGGCCTGAGAACAGGGCCGGGTCGACCGCGGGCTTCACCGCCGCCGCGGGGGCGGCCTCCTTCGGCTTGGCGGCGTGGGCGGCGGGAACGGAGGTGAGCAGGAGGACGAGCGGGAAAGCGGAGAGAATGGATTTCATCATGGGTCGGCTGGCTCCCTCAAGCATGCGCCGCTTTCTACCACAGATGGGCACAGACGGACGGGCGGCCGCGTGGGCCGCCCTCAGGCCTCAGGCGTGGAACGGGCCTACCGGTAGTCTTCGAGGCTCAGCTTCTCGAACGGCAGGCCGAAGGGGTGGAAGAGGTTGAACACCGGGAAGCCGCTCTCCAGGGACTCGGCGAAGCGGAGGAAGAACGGCCCCCACTCCTCGATCTCCGAGCTTCCGGACTCGACCTGGGCGTACTCCTCCGGCGAGATTCCCATCTTGCCGGCCACGTCCGCGGCGCTGAGCTTGCGCGCCTCGCGGTGGCCGCGGATCAGCTCGGCGGCCTGGCCCGGCCGCGTGTCGGCGGATTTGCCGCTGGTGGCGAACATCCGGCTGGTGGGGACCTGGAGCGCCACCGCCAGCTCGCGGATGGCCGGCCCCCAGCGCTCGGCCGGTGAATTGCCGGCCTCGACCTCGAGATATCGGTCCAACGGGAGGCCCACCTTGCCGGCCATCTCCTCGGTGGAGATTTTCCTACGCTCCCTTTCCTTCATCAGGACTTCACCTTGTTTCACGTGTTCCTCCTATCGGACATGGGCCCGGATCCTATCACTATGCCATCCGCTCCAGAGGGTGCGCGGAGGGCCCGGAGGCGGGACAAAGCCGCGAAATGGGATCAGCGCTTGCGCTCGGTCGAAAGCGCCTTCAGGGCCTCGATGGGCCGGCGGTCGGGGCTCATCAGCTTGATCGCCCGGCGCAGATGGGCCTCGGCCTCGCCGGTGTTGCCCACCTGGCGCTCGATCTCCCCGGCGTAGAAGGCCGCCAGGCCGCAGTTGGGGTCGCGGCGCAGCGTCTCGTTGAGCTCCTTGAGCGACCGCGAGGCGTGCCCCGCGGTGACCAGGAAGCGGCACCAGGCCAGCTCGGCGGCGTAGAGGCTGTTCTGGGGATCGCAGTCGGCGGCGAACTCCAGGAGCATCAGCGCCTCCCGGTGCTTGCCGGTGTCCATCAGCGTCTTGCCCCGCTTGTACTGCGACTCCGAGTCGAGCAGGTCGGTCTTGATGGCGAAGCTCGCCGTGGGCCGCTTCTCCCGCTCCTCGCGCAGCGTCTTGCGCCGGAAGAGCAGGGTGTTGCGCTGCTCGCTGTCGGCGAGCTCGGCGTAGGCGCGGGCGCCGGTCAGGAAGAGGTCGCGCGCCTTCTCGGCGAGGTCTCCCGGCGGCAGCGTCCAGGGGGAGAAGCGGCGGGCGAAGTCGAGGAACCTCTCCTCGCAGACGGCCGGCGTGCCGTCCTCGGGAGCGCCGAGCAGGTCGAAGGCGTCCTGCCGGCGGTAGGAGAGGTAGGCCTGCATGATCTCGTTGCGCCGCCGCTCCAGGTCGGGATCGGCGGGGGCCACCGCCGCCACCGGCACCGTCGCCGCCGGCGGAGGCGGCGGGGGCGGCGGGGGCGGGGGGACCGGGACGGGGCGGACGAACGAGCCGGTGGACGTCAGGTCCTTGGGCACGGAGTCGGACGTCGCCACCATGCCGAGGATCGACAGCGCGTAGAGCACGCGGGTGATCTCGTCGACGGGGAGCTGCGTCAGCTCCGCCAGCTCGCCCATCCGGCGGCCCGGCGGGTGCAGGGCCTCGGTGATCTGGCTCTGGTGGCGGCTGAGGCGCAGGTCGTCGAGGGGGAACGGCGGCTGCGGGTGGAGGACCAGCTTCTTGCCCACCAGCGGCGCCACCGACATGTCCACCTCCTCCTGGGGGGCGAAGCGGGTGACGCCGGTGAGGATGAGCTGCGGCACCTTCACCTTGAGCGAGGACTCGGCGGCCGGCGCCTCGTCGAGCCAGCGCAGCTCCCCCTCGTTCCAGGTGAAGAGGTCGAGCAGCTTCTTGGCCAGGTTCTGCTGCAGGATGCGGAAGAGGTCGGTGGGCGTCACCAGCCCGTGCTCCAGCAGGATCTCGCCGAAGGGGACGCCGCGCGAGGCCGAGCGGGAGAGGCAGGCCGTGAAGTCCTCCTCGCCGAGCTTCCCCTCGGCCACCATGAAGCGCCCCAGGGTCTCGTGGGTCAGGTTCGAGCGGCAGTCGACGGGGACGCCGTCCTCGATCAGGATGCGCTTCCACACCTGCCGGCGCCGCACCTCCAGCACGAGCGAGCTCTGGCGCAGGGCATGGGCGAGGAGGAGCGGCGCGAAGGGCACCTCCGCGAGGGAGCCTTCCCGCCGGCGGGCGATCTCCTCCAGTTGCTCGGAAGTCGGAATCATCGTGGGAACCGAATGCTGTGGGGGAGTATATAGGAACGAGGAGGAGGGCTGAATGGATAGAACCGGAATGATCTTCGACGGTCCGGAGGACGGTCCCACCGTGGTGCTGGCCCATGGCGCGGGGGCGGCGATGGACTCGCCGTTCCTGAATGTCGTCGCCGCCGGCCTCGGCGCGGCCGGCCTGCGGGTGGCACGCTTCGAATTCCCCTACATGCGGCGCCGCCGCGAGAGCGGGGAACGCCGGGCGCCCGACCGCGAGCCCGCCCTGCGCGCGGCCTGGAAGGAGGCGATCGACGCGCTCGGGGGAGGGGAGCGGCTGGTGATCGGCGGCAAGTCGCTCGGCGGCCGGATGGCCAGCCTGGTGGCGGACGAAATGGGGGTGCGCGGCCTGGTCTGCCTCGGCTACCCCTTCCATCCCCCGGACCGGCCGGACCGCCTGCGCACCGCCCATCTCCACGACCTGCGCACCCCCACCCTGATCGTCCAGGGGACGCGCGACCCCTTCGGCACCCCCGGGGAGGTGGCGGGCTACGGCCTCTCGCCGGCCATCCGCCTCCTCTGGCTGGAGGACGGCGACCACTCCTTCAAGCCGCGGGCGTCGTCGGGGTACAAGGAGAAGCAGCACCTGGAGACGGCAGTGAAAACTGGTTAGTAGGCCGGCGGGACGCCGGCGGTCCCAGGGGGGCGGCCTTCGGCCGGCTTTTCCGCTAAGCTCCGCCCCCGTGCCCGCCATCCCCGCCGCGACCCTCGGCCAGCTCGCCGCGCTCGGCACCGCCTTCTGCTGGGCCTTCTCGGCGCTCGCCTTCGCCGCCGCCGGGCGGCGGATGGGGGTGCTGCCGCTCAACCTGATCCGGCTGGCGATGGCGCTCGGCTTCCTGGCGCTCGCCACCTGGGCCCTGCGGGGCCTGCCGCTGCCTGTCGACGCCACCCCCCGGGCCTGGGGATGGCTCGCCGTCTCCGGCCTGATCGGCTTCGTCTTCGGCGACCTCTGCCTGTTCCAGGCCTACGTGCTGATCGGCCCCCGCATCGCCTCGCTGATGATGTCCTTCGCACCCCTGCTCACGGCGCTCATCGGCTGGCTGGTGCTGGGAGAGACCCTCACCGGCCGCGACGCCCTGGGGGTGGCGCTCACCGTCGCCGGCATCTCCTGGGCCGTGCTCGAACGCAGGGAGCCGGCCGACGGGGTCCCCCACGACCCCCGCTCCCGGGCCGCCGGCCTCGCGCTCGGCTTCTGCGGCGCCCTGGGGCAGGCGGGAGGGCTGGTGCTTAGCAAGCTGGGGATGGGGAGCTACGATCCCATCGCCGCCACCGAGGTGCGGGTGATCGCCGCCATCGCCGGCTACGCCCTCCTCCTCGCCGTGGTGCGCGGCTGGCCGCGGGTGGCGGTGGCGGCGCGCGACCGCCGGGGGCTCGGCTTCGCGGCCACCGGCGCCTTCTTCGGTCCCTTCCTGGGCGTCTCGCTCTCCCTCTTCGCCGTCCGCCATACCGTGGCCGGCGTGGCGGCCAGCATCATGGCGCTCCAGCCGGTGCTGATCATCCCCCTGGTGGTGATCCTCCATCGCGAGCGGGTGGGGGTGGGCGGCGTCGCGGGTGCCCTGGTGGCGGTAGCCGGAGTAGCGCTCCTGTTCCTTTGAGGAGTAAGCTACATCCCCATGAGGCGGTTGACAGCTATGTCGCTCTAACATAGAGTGATGGGGAGTTAGCCCGCTGTACGAGCCGTTCCGTCCATCTTTTAGGAGGAGAAGGATATGAGATCGAAGCCGTCGTTGTGGCTCACGCTCGCCCTGCTGCCCGCCATCGCTGCCCCGGTTCTGGGTCAGCCGCGGCCTCTGGGTGACGAATTCCGCGTCAACGCCAATACCCCATACAAGCAGCGCAATCCGGTCGCCGCGTTCAACGCCGGCGGCTCGGCGCTGGTGGTGTGGGAGAACGACCGTGCCGGCCTGCGCCAGGGCCTGGAGATCATCCGCAAGGAGCCCGCGGTGGCCGCCCTCTCCACGGGCGACTTCCTCCTCGCCTGGACCGAGGAGCGGGACGACGTCAGCGCCGACCTGTTCATGGAGACCCGCGACGTGCTCGACCGTGACGTCTACGTGCAGAAGGTCTCGGCCGCCGGCGTGCCGGTGGGCTCGCCGCTGCGCGTGAACGCCACCACCAGCGGCTTCCAGAGCAACCCCCGGATCCTGGTCCGCAACAACGCCGACGCCGTGGTGGCCTGGCAGAGCGACGACCGCACGGCCTCCAAGCTCGGCGACGGCATCTTCGCCCGCCTGGTGCGCACCTCGAACGTCCAGACCACCAGCGGCGAGCTGAAGCTCAGCTCGGTGGCCGGCTTCGCGGCCAACGCGTCGCTGGCCGCCGGCGCCAACGGCAGCTTCGCGGTGGCCTGGGAGGCCGCGGACGCTGACTCGCAGGGCGTCTACGTCCGCCTGTTCGACCGCTCGGCCTCGCCGCGCGGCACCGAATTCCGGGTCAATACCACCGTCGCCGGCCTCCAGCGCCGGGCGGCCATCACCGCCGATCCCAACACGGGCGGCTACCTGGTGGTCTGGCAGGGCCAGGCGGGCACCATCAAGGACTCCCACATCTACGGCCAGTTCCTGGGCGCCGGCGGCAATTTCGTCGGTCCGCAGATCCGGGTCAGCCAGGGCGTGGCCCAGGGCCAGATCTCGCCGTCGATCGCCGGCCTCAACGGCCACTTCCTGGTGGTCTGGGCCGACTATGCCGACATCTTCCCGGTCGGCGTCTTCAGCGTCGAGATCGACCGGCTCGGCAACGCCGTCGGCTCCGAGGTGGAGATCAACTCCGCGCCGATCAACGCCATCAGCCGGACCGCGATCGCCGTGAGCCCGCTGGGCGACGTCCTGATCCCCTGGGAGGGCTTCACCTCCGACCCGAGCTCGCCGGGCATCGCGGCGCGCCGGGTCGACTTCTAGACCCTCACGCCTGCCCCTCTCCCGGCCCGGGAGAGGGGAAAGATTCGTAGGGGCGGCCCTATGTGGCCGCCCTGTTCTTGAGATCCCCCACCCAGGGCGGCCACGCAGGGCCGCCCCTACTGGAGTACAATCCCGCCCCCATGAGCGAGAGCGAAAGCAAGCCCACGCCTGTCACCTCCATCCGGGAGCTGAGCCGCCACATCGGCCAGTCGGTCGAGCTGCGCGGCTGGATCGATAACAAGCGCTCCAGCGGCAAGATCGCCTTCCTCCAGGTGCGGGTCACCGGCGGCACCGTGCAGGCCGTGGCCGGCCGCAAGGACGTCTCCGAGAAGGACTGGGAGGACATCGAGCGCGTCACCCAGGAGTCGACCGTCCGCGTCACCGGCACCGTCAAGGAGGACAAGCGCGCGCCGAGCGGCGTCGAGATCCAGTGCTCGGGGTTCGAGGTCCTCTCCCTGACCCAGGACTACCCGATCACCCCCAAGGAGCACGGCACGGCGTTCCTCATGGAGCACCGCCACCTCTGGCTGCGCTCCAGCCGCCAGCGCTCCGCCCTGCGGGTGCGCAGCGAGGTCGAGCAGGCGATCCGCGACTTCTTCTACGAGCGCGACTTAACCCTCATCGACTCGCCCATCCTCACTCCGGCGGCCTGCGAGGGGACGTCGACCCTCTTCGAGACCGACTACTTCGGCGACAAGGCCTACCTCTCGCAGTCCGGCCAGCTCTACCTGGAGCCCGCCGCGGCGGCGCTCGGCAAGGTCTACTGCTTCGGCCCCACCTTCCGGGCCGAGAAGTCGAAGACCCGCCGCCACCTGATGGAGTTCTGGATGGTGGAGCCCGAGGTCGCCTTCCTGGAATTCGCCGGGCTCTGCGATCTGGCCCAGGAATTCGTCGGCTACCTGGTAGCGCGCGTCCTCGACCGCTCCCGCGAGGAGCTGAAGATCCTGGAGCGCGACACCTCGAAGCTGGAGGCCGTGGTGCCGCCCTTCCCGCGCATCACCTACACCGAGGCGGTGAAGATCCTCAACGAGAAGGGGAACCCCATCCAGTGGGGGGACGACTTCGGCGGCGACGAGGAGACCATCCTCGCCAGCCAGCTCGACCGGCCGGTGATGGTCACCAAATTCCCGGCGTCGTTCAAGGCCTTCTACATGCAGCCCGACCCGGAGAACCCGGACGTGGTGCTCGGCCTCGACCTGCTGGCGCCCGAAGGGTACGGCGAGATCATCGGCGGCAGCCAGCGCATCCATGATCCCGATCTCCTGCTGCGGCGTATCCAGCAGCACAACCTGCCGATCGAGGCCTTCCAATGGTACCTCGACGTCCGCAAGTACGGGGCCTTCCCGCACAGCGGCTTCGGCATGGGCATCGAGCGCTTCGTGGCCTGGATGACCGGGCTGACGCACCTGCGCGAGACCATCCCGTACCCCCGGATGCTGTACAAGATCTATCCCTAGTGTGAAACCGTCCCGCGCTCTCACCTGGGCCGCCCTGGCGCTCCTGATCCTCATCTGGAGCACCACCTGGGCGGTGATCCGGGTGGGGCTGCGGGGCGTGCCGCCGTTCGCCGGCGTGGCGCTCCGCTTCGGCATCGCCGCGGCGGTTCTGCTGGCCCTGACACCGGTCTTCGGCGTCAAGCTGGGGCGGCAGCCGAACGAGCTCCGCGTCTGGGGGATCAACGCCTTCCTGACCTTCACCATCCCCTACGGCATCGTCTACTGGGCGGAGCAGTGGCTGCCGTCGGGGCTCACCGCGGTCATCTTCGCCACCATGCCGCTGCAGACGGCGCTCGTGGCCCACTTCGTGCTGCCGGAGGAGCGGCTGACCGCGCGGAGATTGCTGGGCGTCCTGGTGGGCTTCAGCGGCATCGCGGTGCTCTTCTCCGGGGATTTCCAGGCCCTGGGTGGGAGCCAGGTGGCGAGGGCCGCGGCGGTGATGCTGATCGCGCCCCTCTGCGCGGCGCTGGGCAACGTGGCGGTGAAGCGCTGGGGCGGCGGCATCCACCCGCTCTCGATCGCGGCCGTGCCGATGGCCGTCACCGCCGTGCTGATGGGGACCCTCTCCCGGCTCGCCGAATCGGGCCGGCCGGTGACCTTCAACACCTCGGCCGTCCTCGCGCTGCTCTATCTGGCGCTCGTCGGCTCGTCCCTCCCGTTCACCCTCTACTTCTGGCTCCTGCGGCGGCAGTCCGCCACCGGCATGTCGATGGTCAACTACGCGACGCCGGTCCTGGCGGTCGCCATCGGCGCCGTCTTCCTGGGGGAGCCGATCACGCTCCGCATCGTCCTGGGCTCGGCGCTGGTGCTGATCGGGGTGGCGGTGGCGATCGGGACACCCAGCCAGTCCGGCAGAAAATCAGCCGATCCGAGCCCTTGACCGCGAGCCGGCTACGCGCACGAGCCGCAGACGGTCGGCTGGTCCGGGCTCACTGGACAATCGCAGACGCATCTCGACCGCAGGCAGTCCCAATGCATGTTGAAGGGACAGAGCTTGGGCGCGCAAGCGAACGCGGGCCGCGTCGGGGCCACGGTGCCTGCCACCGCCGTGAGCGCGAGGACGCCCAACAGGAGCAGCGCTTTCCGGGGAATTCGAAGCAGGGGAGAGGGCATGTCTACCTCCTTTGTCGCGCTCAAGATAATGCCGGAAGTTTGTCTCGGTTGTAAAGCGGATGCGACGGCGAAGCCCGGCGACTGAAGACGAAAGTCAGGTCATCCAGGACCGCAGCCCGTCGTTCCAGGACGGAAGCCCGGCGATCCAGGACGGAAGCTCGTCGTTCCAGGACGGAAGCCCGTCATTCCAAGACGGAAGCCCGTTCATCCAGGACCGAAGTCAGGCCGTCGAGGACGGGATTCGAGGCTTTCAGGACCGCTGCTTGCGCCCCGGCTTCGCATCTTGCTGATTCAAGGCCTCATGCACGGTATTTCGGATCAGCTCCTTGAGCTCCTCGATCGAAAGCGTCGCCGCGGTTGGAGGGGAGGTGCTTTTCTGGGTGGGAGCGCCGAGCCAATCGCTCAGCCGCCGTGTCGCCCGCTGAACGGCACCTGGGCATCCCATCTCCAGGAAGTCCGTGGGTGAAACGCCGAGCAGGTCGGCGAGGGCGAGCAGGTGCCGGATTCTCAGGTCGAGCGAGCCGTCGATCACGCGGTAGAGATTGCCGCTGCCGATACCGAGCCGGCGCTCGATCTCGCGGACCGGCATCCGGATCGCGCCCACGGCGTCTGGCGGTCTGGCGGCGGTTTGTGGAGCATCATTACCGGCCTGATTCTCAATCTGAGAGACAGTAACACGGCAGGAGGGCAGTATAATAAGAGTCATGACACAACGACTCCAGCGGGCCCTTGCGGAGATCGAGAAGCTTCCCGAGGAGACCCAGGATGCGGTAGCGGAGCGTATCCTCGCCGACCTGGCGGATGACCGGGCCTGGACGGAACGTTTCGAGGCCACCTCGGCGGCACAATGGGACCGCCTGGCCGCCTTGGCTCACCAGGAGATCGCGGCCGGAGAGACAGTCCAGTTGGAAGAGGTCTTTCCGCCGAAGGTGTCCGACGATTGAAATCGAGCGTCTCGAAGGAGTTTCGGAAAAAGCTCGACCACCTTCCTGCGGCCATCCAGGAACAAGCAGCGCGAGCCTATGCGCTGTGGCGCTCGGACCCCCATCATCCCAGTCTTCAGTTCAAGAGAGTCAGCCCGAACCAACCGGTGTATTCGGTTCGCATCGGAATCGGATACCGGGCTCTGGGCCTGAAAAGGGACGAGCAGGTTTACTGGTTCTGGATCGGCTCGCACGCCGAATACGATGATCTCCTGAAGCGGATTTAGGGGCGGGGGACTTGTCCCCGCCCCTACGAAAAACCGCCTACCCGGAGTATTCTCGCAGAGAACGCTTCAGGGTACTTGCGGCCAGGAGGACGATCCTTGCGTTGCGGAGGATGGCATCGCGGAAGCAAGTCCTGGGAGATAATCGCCGCCGGCCATGACCCGATCCGCCGACAATCCCGAGCGCGCCGCGGCCGTCCGCCGCGCCATCCCCAAGGTCGACCGGCTGCTGGGATCGGAAGAGATCCAGCCGTTGATCGCCGCCCATTCGCGCGCCGAGGTGCTCCGCGAGCTCCGCCGTGTCCTGGACGATCTGCGCCGCGACGCCCACCGGCTGGACGCCTCCGAGGTCGAGATCGCGGCCGTGGCGCGGCGGGTCGCCGAGGGTCTGGCGCGCCGGTCCCAACCCTACTACCGGCGGGTGATCAACGCCACGGGCGTGGTGCTGCACACGGGGATCGGCCGGGCGGCCCTGGCGCCGGAGGCGGTTTCGGCACTGGCCGATCTCGCCGGCCATTCCCAGCGCCTGGAGATCGACCTCGCGACCGGCGACCGCGGCGGCCGCGACGAGGGGTGCGCGGCCCTGCTGCGCGAGCTCACCGGCTGCGAGGACGCCACCGTCGTCAACAACAACGCCGCCGCCACGCTGCTCCTCCTGGCCGCCACGGCCCGCGGCAGGGGGGTGGTGCTGTCGCGCGGCGAGCTGGTGGAGATCGGCGGCTCCTTCCGCATCCCCGAGGTGATGCGCGAGAGCGGGGCGATCCTCATCGAGGTCGGCACCACCAACCGCACCCATCTGCGCGACTACGCCGCCGCCATCGGCGAGACGACCGGGATGATCCTCAAGGTCCACAC
>QHVW01000351.1 GCA_003223675.1 Acidobacteriota bacterium | reverse complement strand
GAAAAAAGATTCAAAAGCCCCGAAGGGGCGCAGGCAGCTCAATCGGTCCGTAGGCTGCCTGCGCCCCTTCGGGGCTCAATAAATTATTTTGGCTCTCCTACCTGGGGCTGAAGCACCAGGCTTTATGCCCGCGCCCCCTGCGGGGGCTGGCCTGCTTTCGAGACACCCTCTACTAACAAACCGGCCCAACGGGCCGGGAAAACCGGCGCGTGTCAAGGTAGTTGTCGCCTCGTCGTTCATGCGGCCTTTGGTTGACGCTCAGCCCAGCGGTGGTGCTCGCTCACCACAGCGTCGCGCTCCGGATTGAGGGTGACGGTGTGGATCGGTGACCAGTTCCGCGTATTGCGGGGCCAACGGGCGGGGTGGCGTTGGCGCGCCTCGAGGTACAAGGCATGTCGAGCCGCGAGGATTGTCCGATCGGCTCCGGTATGGCGCTGCTCGGGGCTGACGTAGCGAATGCCGCTGTGCCTATGATCGACGTTGTACCAGCGCACGAAGTCGGCGGCCCAGGCCCGTGCGGCTTCGAGGCTTTCGAAGCCGCTGGCAGGAAATTCTGGGCGGTACTTGGCGGTGCGGAAGAGAGACTCGGCGTAGGGATTGTCGTCGCTGACCCGCGGCCGCGAGTAGGAAGGATTGATCCCCAGCCAGTTGAGCATCGCCAGCACGGTGGTGGCCTTGAGCGTCGAGCCGTTGTCGCCGTGAAGCACAGGTTTTTCCACGAGGGTTACGATGCCTTCGCTGAGCGAGGTCCGGCGCACCAGGTGGGCGGCATGGTTGGCATCGTCAGTGTCGTGCACTTCCCAGCCCACGATCTTGCGGCTGTATAGATCCAGGATCAGGTACAAGTGGAACCAGCGTCCGAGCACCCGGGCCGGCAGGAAAGTCATGTCCCAGCACCAGACTTGGCGCGGCGCCGTGGCGATGTGTGTGGTGGGCGGCCGGGTGGCCCGGGACGCCTTGGCTCGGCCGCGGTGAGAGCTCTGTCCTTGCTCGCGCAGCACGCGGGCGAAGCTGGACTCGCTGGCGAGGTAGACGCCTTCGTCGGCCAGCATCGGGACAATGCGAGCCGGCGGCACATCAGCAAAGCGGGGCTCGTTGGCCACACGCAGCAGCTCTGCGCGCTCCTCGGGGCTCAGCGCGTGCTGGGGAGCTTGACGCACCGCCGAGGGCCGGCCATCGCCCTTGATCAAACCCTCCTGGGCCTTCCAGCGCTGAAGAGTGCGCACATCGATGCCGACCGTCTCGCACGCCAGACGGAGTCGGGCTCCGGCCTCGTGAGCGATGCGGATCTCCTGGGCCCAAGCCTGGCGATCTTCGAGGCCGATCATTCGTCCTCGCCCATGTCCTTGTTGAAGATCGCCGCGACTTTTTTTGACAGAACCAACAAGGCCGCGGTCTCGGCCAGAGCCTTGTCCTTGCGCCGCAATTCGCGCTCGAGCTCTTTGATGCGGTCCCGGTCCTGCCGGGTCTGCTGCGGGCTGGCGCGGGCCTCCTCGGGGGCCGCCAGAGCCTGCGTGGCACTCTGCAGCCAGCCCGCAAGCTCCTGCGGATACACGCCGTTGGCCCGGCACCAAGCACTCTTGCCCGCCTCATCCAAAGCCGCTGTGGTCACCACGGCCTCCAAGCGGGCCGCCGCTGTCCAGGCCCGCTCGCGAGCGGGCCTGGACAGCGCCTCACTGCGCCACCGTTCCAGCGTCCACACTCCAACTCCCACCTCACGCGCCACGTCTTCCAGGGAAGCACTCTCCGGCGGCAACAGCCGCGCCACCGCTCTGTTCTTGAAGCTCTGTCCGTATCGTGCCAACTCGCAACCTCGTCTCTGCCCCAGGGTACGTGGTTCTATCGAGGCGACATCTACTCTGACACAGGGGGTTACGCGCCCGGCTACTTCCTAGCGCCCCTACGGGGCTGGACGGTCTCCGAAGAACGGCAGGCCAAGCGGGTGGCACCTCGCTGGGCTGCGACCGCAGGGTCAACCTTACCGATGCCATCCAGCTCCTCAGGTTCCTCCAGCAGGGAGCTCCGTCCATCGCCTGCCCGGATGCCGCGGCTTCAACGACGACGAGGCGCTCGACGTGACCGATGTGCTGGGGATCCTCGAGCACGCCTACTGGGCGGTGCGGCGCCCCCCTCCGCCCTGGGGGTGCGCGGCTGGGTTATAGCCCTACTGGAAAGCCGAGGGCCTCAGAGGGCGTCCGCCAGACGGCGTTGCAGCGCGGCCAGCGCGATCCCTTCGTTCGCCTCGTAGCTCCCCGTGCCATCCAGCCGGGGCATCTCCCGGCTGCCCGCGTGGTGCAAGGCCACCACCTTCCAGTCCACCGGACCGAACACCGGGCTGCCGGAGGAGCCGCCCTCTGAGGGCGTGCGGTAATGCACCAGGCGATCGTTGGCCGCGAGGAGGTGGTTGTCCTGGAGGGAGAACTCCAGGCCGCGGCCGCCGGGGTGGCCGATGATGTACAGGCGCTGCGGCGGATCGCTGACCTCCATCACGCTGGGGTCCAGCTCCAGCGGCGCGATGCCCTCCGGCAGGCGATCGACCTCGAACAGCGTGGCATCGAGCTCGTTCACGGGCGAGTGGAAGATGATCTTGGTGGCGTTCGCCATCGTTTCCTGGAGCTGGAAATGGACCTTGGCGTCGCCGGTCCGTGCGGCGCTGGGGTACCGGTCCGGCGTGTCGGGGCCCATCACGTGGGCATTGGTGATC
>QHVW01000892.1 GCA_003223675.1 Acidobacteriota bacterium | reverse complement strand
AACGGGAAAGACTTCCTGATCCCCCTGGGGGGTCCGGTCCGGGAAGTCATCGAGCGGCGAATTGCCGAAGTGAACGGCACCGGTCCGCTGTTCTGGAAGATCACGCCGGGAGACGACTATCCCCGCCAGCTCAAGGATGCGAACCGGGAGCTGCGCGAGCTCACCGGCCTGAAGGACATCCGGCCCCACGATCTGAGGCGGACGGGGCGGACCCACGTCTCCGGCTTGGGAATTCGGGACGAGATCGGAGAGGCCCTCTTGAACCATGCCAAGGAAGGCATCACCGGCACCTACAATCTCTATTCCTATTGGCCGGAGAGAAAGGACGCGCTGCGGCTCTGGCACCAGAAGCTCGCGGCGCTTCAAGCCCGTGAAGAGCAACGGGCCGCCTAGAGGCAGGAAGGGGGCCGCCCTGCGCCCCCTCTCGCCCCAACCCCCCGCCCGGAATGAGGAAGTAGCCGGAACGCCGCGCCGGGGTAGTTGGCGGTGGAGAAGAGGGAGCATGCCCCGCCACGACGTTCGACGCCGCTGCGCGAAGGCCGTCGTGGGCCGTGGCCGCGCCGTCGAGACCCTCATCACGAGGCGGGCGCCGAACGCGCCGGAATGCCACCCTGAGCCGGGAAGGAAGGCTCGCTGCTCCAACTTTGGTTAGGGCTTCCTTCAACTCTCAGGGTACGTTGGCTGCGGTAGCGGACACGTGTTGCCGTCAGTCTCCTCCGTATCGGTGAGGTAACTGCCGGGCTCCCAACCCCATCCCGTCGTATTGCCATCGCAGTCGGTCACCCATACTCCTACGATATTATCAGGATATTGCAGTTGGGGACTAGCCGTGCCGATGTAGAGGACCGTGCGGATCGTCACCGCCAGCGGCCTTACGACTCCTCTCACCGCTACTGGGATCAGTAGGGCAGACACCATCAACAAGATCGAAGTCCGTTTCCGCATAGATCCTTCCTTTTAAAAAGAGAGGAGAGGGAGATCCGCTCCTACCCTGGGTGTGTCGGAGTGAGCCGTTTCATTTCAGCTACTCAGTATACACCTAATCCTCCCTGGTCATCTCCTCGGGCGATGTCCACCTCTTGCAATCGAACGTGCGGACGGAGGCGGCGACGAGGGTCGACCGGCTCGACGAGGCTCAAGCTGGCGGTTGGCAGTCTGCTTCGAGCGTGCCGGTTCGGCGCCTGGCAGGGCGCGGGCGGCCGGCTGTGGGCCGGCTTCTACGACTTCGGGTGCGGCCGGCCGCAGACCGGGCCGCCTAGAGGCAAAGAGGGGCCGCCCTGCGCGGCCCCTCTAGCTGGAATCTCCTGCTTCTATATAGTAGAGACCTCGCTCCCGAGAGGTCACAACCCAATGCAGATGAAGCTCACGGAAGCCCAGATACTGACTCTGCGAACCGAGAAGCCTCAAGAGGATATTTTCCATGAGCGCACCCCTGGGGCGGGTTTGCGGATTACCCGCAGGGGCCGCAAGTCCTGGTTTCTGCTCTATAAATCTCCCATAACCAAGAAATTGAGACGACTCTATTTCGGGGAGCATTCGAGTGGTCTGCTCGGGGCCCCCCGTTATCTTTCTCTTAAAGACTTTGAGCGAGAGTACACGATCGCTCGCGCCGACCTCGCCCGAGGCATTGACCCACAGCAGCCGTCACAGCCATCCGGCACCGCGTGAAGGGGCCAACAAGCAGCAAGCCCACCGCCCCCGCCGCAGCGGCCCTCGGTCGCTACGCTCCCTTGCCAAGCCCTGAGCCCGCTGGCGGCGGAAGTTAGTCCTTTCCGAGCGCTGCGCGCTCCGTGAAAAAGCCCGCCACCGTTGCGGCCCCTCGGCCTCACCGGTCCGCAAGTAAGCGCGGCTCGCGGGATCGTCCCATCCACAGATGCCCGCCCGGACCCACGCAGCACCCGGAGCCCGGCGATTCGCCAGGAGCCGTGCCCATCCTCCCGACAGCTCCTCTCCCGGTTCCAGCGCAGACCCCCGCCCCCCTTCGGTTAGCTGGTGCGACCCTGCGGGCCGGGCGAGCGATGGAGGGGGGCGCGTGGGCGGGCGAGCTTGGCGGCCGACGGCCGAACGGGGAGGCGGGGCAGAGGCCGAGTGA
>QHVW01000891.1 GCA_003223675.1 Acidobacteriota bacterium | reverse complement strand
CAAGACCTGGACGCCGCCGAGGCGCGCTTCGCCGAGCGCGAGCCCGAGGTGCTGGCCTTCCTGCCGGAGGAGGGGCGGTTCGGCCGCCTGCGCCGGGAGGCGCGGGAGCTCCACGAGCGCTGGCCCGATCCGGACCAGCGGCCGCCGCTCTTCGGCATGCTGGTGGGGGTCAAGGACATCATCCACGTGGACGGCTTCGAGACCCGGGCGGGGAGCCGGCTGCCGCCGGAGGTCCTCCAGGGGCACGAGGCCCCGTGCGTGACGGCGCTCAAGAAGGCCGGCGCGCTGATCCTCGGCAAGACCGTCACCACCGAATTCGCCTGGTTCGCCCCCGGACCGACCCGCAACCCCTGGAATCCGGAGCACACGCCGGGAGGATCGAGCAGCGGCTCGGCCGCCGCCGTGGCCGCCGGCCTCTGCCCGGTGGCGCTGGGCACGCAGACGGTCGGCTCGATCGTCCGCCCGGCCGCCTTCTGCGGTGTGATCGGGCTCAAGGCCTCGCGCACGCAGATCTCCACCGACGGCATCATCCCGCTCTCCCCGACCCTCGATCAGCCGGGCTTCTTCGCGCGCGACGCCGCCACGGCGCGCCGGGTGGCGAGCGTGCTCTGCGACCGCTGGCGCCCCTATCCGCCGGAGCGGAAGCCCCGCATGGCGGTGGCGGTGGGCCCCTACCTCCAGCGCGTCTCCAAGGAGGGGATGATCCACTTCCGCGGGGTCTGCGACCGTCTGGCCGACGCCGGCTACGAGGTCCTCCCCGTCCCCGCCATGGAGGATTTCGCGGAGATCGTGGACCGCCACTACCGGGTGGTGGCGGCCGAGGCGGCACGGGTCCACGAGAAATGGTTCGCCCGCTACGCGGATCTCTACGACCCCCGCACGGCCGAGCTGATCCGCAAGGGGACTGCGATCACCGACGAGGAGCTGGCCCGGGACGTCGCCGGATGCCGCCGGCTGGGCGACGAGCTCACCAGCCTGATGGACAAGCACCGGATCGACCTCTGGATCTCGCCCGCCGCCGTGGGCCCCGCGCCCAAGGGGCTCGGCGCCACGGGCGATCCCGTGATGAACCTCCCCTGGACCCAGGCCTTCAAGCCGGTGGTGAACGTGCCGGCGGGGCGGAGCGCCGAGGGCCTGCCGATGGGGCTCCAGATCGCCGCCGTGATGGGGGACGACGAGGACACCCTCTACTGGGCGGCCGACCTGGAGCGCCTGCTGCGGGAATGAGCGCCGGGCCCGCCGTCCGCTGCGCCGTCCGCCCCGGGTCCTACTACGACTCGGTGGTGCTGATGCAGCTCCAGCGGGCCCTC
>QHVW01000890.1 GCA_003223675.1 Acidobacteriota bacterium | reverse complement strand
GCGTGGCGGCCAGCCCCAGCGCGGTGAGGAGCAGCAGGACGATTCCCAGCGATTCCGGCGAGGCGGCCAGCTCCACGAAGGCGGCGGCGGCCCCGCGAGAGGTCGCGGCCCCGGGCGTGATCTCCTGGCCGCTGTCCGGATCGTAATGGACGGCCGGCTTGCCTTTGGCGAGCCCCAGGCTCCTGGCGACCGCCGCTCCGGTTTCGCGTCCCCAGATGGGATCGAGGAAATTGTAGGGGGAGGTGACGAAGAACCCGACCCCGAACAGGAGGACGGTCAGGGCGCAGCGGCCGGCCACCGTCCGCCACGGGCCCCCTCGCAATATCTCCAGCATCAGATAGGCAGGGACCAGCACGATTCCGTAGTAATGGGTGCCCATGGCCACACCGGCCAGCAGCGAGGCCACGGCCAGCGGCCGCAGGCGCGGGGTCTCGCGGGTCCCCAGGAAGGCCCAGACCGAGAGCGTCATCCAGAGGCCGCACGGCACGTCGCTCTTGATCGCGCCCGCGGACTCGACCGTCGGCGCCAGCACCGCGGCGACCAGGGCGCCCGCGATCCCCGCCCAGGGGTTGGCGAAGACCTTGCGGCCGATCCGGTAGACCACCCAGACCGTGGCGACGCCGCAGGCCGCGACCAGCAGCCGGCCGATGAGCAGGAACGGCGCGGGGGCGAAGAGGAAGCGCGCGCCGAATTCGGCGGTCGAGTGAAACCACCCGGCGCCCCGGCCGAGCAGGTAGTAGAGCCCGTAGCAGAAGGCCAGCAGGTACATGAGGAAGGCCGGCTTGTGGAACCAGTGGGGATCGAGGTCCCCCGTGCCCACGGCCATGGCGCGCCGCATGAAGTGGAGCTCGTCGCCGTAGTAGGAGAAGGGGAGGTCGTGGCGCACCGCCCAGAGACGCAGCGCCGCGGCGAGCAGCAGCACGGCGATCAAGGCAAGGCGAGGTCGCATGGGGGAGGCTACGCGCTGTGAATACTGAACACGGCGCCCATCCTCACCCCTTCGAGATCGATCTGCCGGCGGAGGTCGGGCCTCCCGCACCGGAGGTCGTAGAGGGCGATGCGGGTCGGGCGCTCGCGGTGGTGCTCCGTCTCGCGGAAGCCGTGCCGGACCCAGCTCAGGTTCCGGCGCAGGGTGGTATAGCGGAGGCGGGAGAAGCCGACCCAGGCCTGGCGCCCGTCCCCCACGGGGAGGACGCCGCGGCACCAGCCGAGCGGGCGGTCCTCGTCCGGCTCGTTCAACCGGTTGAGGTCGAAGACGGTCTTTTCCCCTGTGGCGAGGTCGAAGCGGACGACGCACCCGCTGACGGTGGTGAAGAAGAGCCCGTCATCCACGATGTGCCCGTCGTGGACCCCCTCCTCGCTTCCGATGTCGAACGGCGGCCGGCCGTTCACGCCGTCCACGGGCACGGCGTCGCGCTGGTTGAAGCGGGTGACCCAGGGGCGCCCGTCGAGGAAGAAGATGAAGTTGGGGTGCGCGCGATGAGGCTTGGTGGTGGGCACCTTGCGGTAGTCGACGTCG
Organism: Acidobacteriota bacterium; assembly: GCA_003223675.1. Classification (GTDB taxonomy): domain Bacteria; phylum Acidobacteriota; class Thermoanaerobaculia; order Multivoradales; family UBA5704; genus DATARR01. Next base: position 1,020 of record QHVW01000890.1, on the reverse strand, counting down.
GGCGAGAAGCGGTCCCACGGCGAGCCGCCGAGCACGCTCACCAGCCGGATCAGCTCCCCCTCGGGGGTGAGCTCGGCCACCGCGTCGAGACCGGTGACCGCCACGAACAGCCGGCCGTCCGGAGCCGGGGCGACGTGGTGGAGGTCGTTGAAGCAGGGGAGCGAGATCACCCGGCGGATGCGGAAGCCCGGAAAATCGCAGACCAGCACCTCGGTCTGCGTGCACAGATAAGCGGTGTCCCCCTCGAAGGTGGCCGCCTTGAAGACGTGCGACGGGGTCTCGCCGTCCGGGCAGCGCTCCGGCGGCGACTCATAGGCGAGCGCCTCCTGCGGCCGGCCGTCGTGGACCTCGATCACCATGGCCTTCCGGTATTGGGTCCACTCCTTGGGCTTGCTGAACTGGACCCGTTGCTCTCCCCCCACCACCCAGAGCGTCTCCGTCATTTCACCTTCCGGAACAGCGCGCTCTCGCGCACCAGCGTCAGAGCCCGTTTCCACTGCGCGGGCCGGGTGTAGACGAACGTGCGCACCCCGAGCAGGGACCGCGCCGACCGTACCAGCGCCAGGTTGAGCACGATCAGCGTCACCGTGGTGGCCACGGCGATGCCGTACCCGCCCCACCGCGGCGCCAGCAGGAAGCTCAGGACCGCGTTGAGGGCGGCTCCGCCCAGCGTCAACAGGAGGAGCCGCACGTGGTGCCCCGCCATCTGCAGGGCGAAACCGGCGCTGCCCGAGGCCGAGTCCCAGAAGCTGCCCACGGCGAGCACGAGCAGGATCCCCCAGGCGCCCACGTACGCGTGGCCGTAGGCCAGTTGGATCAACGGCCGGCCGAGCAGCAGCAGGCCGGCGAGGCAGAGGGCCGAGAGCATGGCCACCAGGGTCGCGGCGGTGCGCGCCAGCCCCTCCATCTCGGCTTTCTTGCCGTCGGCGTGGAGCAGGGCGAATTCCTGCGGCACCACGAAGTTGGCGATGCTGGGGATCGCCGCCATGAGCTGCAGCAGGGTCGCCGCCACGCCGTAGA
>QHVW01000350.1 GCA_003223675.1 Acidobacteriota bacterium | reverse complement strand
CCTTGCGGGTGACCTCGCCGGCCCGCGCCAGCAGTTCCTCCAGGGAGCCGTACTCCTGGATCAGGCTCTTCGCCCCCTTCTCCCCGATCCCCGGCACGCCCGGGATGTTGTCGATCGAATCCCCCATCAGGGCCAGGACGTCGGCCACCTTCTCCGGCGGCACGCCGAAGTCCTCGGCGACCTCCTGGGGGCCGTACAGCTTGTTGCGGCCGGTGTGGTAGAGGGAGACCCGGGGCTCGACGAGCTGCATCAGGTCCTTGTCGGCGGAGACGAGCACCACGTCGTAGCCGGCCTCGGCGGCCCGGCAGGAGAGGGTGCCGAGGACGTCGTCCGCCTCGTAGCCGGCGAGCTCCAGGGTGGGGATGTGGTAGGCCTCCAGCACCTTGCGGATCCAGGGGAGCTGGCTCTGGAGGTCCTCGGGCATGGGGGCGCGGTTGGCCTTGTAGTCCTCGAACTTCTCGCTGCGGAAGGTGCGCCCCCCTTCGAGGGCCACCCCGATGAGCTCCGGATTCTCCTCGCGCAGGAGCTTGCGGAGCATGGTGAGGAAGCCGTAGACGGCGTTGGTCGGCTCCCCCCGCGAATTCGAGAGGTTGCGGATCGCGTAGAAAGCGCGGAAGATGTTCGAGTACCCGTCGATCAGGAACAGACGGGGACGGGAGCCGGTCGGTCGGGTGGGGCTCGTCTCGGTCGTCGCAGCCATGGCGGGGGACATTCTAGCCGCAACCCCGCCTTCTCCTCCTGGCACGGCTCTCGCTACCTTCTCCACAACCCGCAGCCGCTCCGGCTGCCCAGCAAAGGAGGACGTCATGCAGGGGATGGGGATCATCTCGTGGATCATCTTCGGCCTGATTGCCGGCGCCATCGCTAAATTCCTGACCCCGGGCCGTGATCCGGGTGGCTGCATCGTCACCATCATCATCGGCATCGTGGGCGCCATGCTGGGCGGGTGGATCGCCACCGTGCTGGGCTACGGCGGCGTCATGCGGTTCGACTTCCGCAGCTTCGTGGTAGCCATCCTGGGGTCGATCCTGCTGCTGTTCCTCTGGCGGATGATCTCGGGGAGGCGGTAGGCCCCTCACTCCCCCAACCCCTCTCTCCCATCCCTCCGCCCTCCCTGCCGGGGAGAGAGGGGAGCTAAGCCTCGCCGCTGTCGTTCTCCCTCTTCTCCCCGGCAGGGAGGGCGGAGGGATGGGAGAGGAGGGCCAGGGAGGTGAGGGTCCTCCTCGCCTGCCCCACCAGGTGCGCCGCCTCCGGGAGGATCAGCCCCTCCATGGCGAGGGTCACCGCCTTGGGGGAGCCGGGGAGGAGGAAGACCGCCCGCGTGCCCACCAGGCCGGCCGCCGCCCGGCTGAGCATCGCCGCCGCCCCCACCTGCGCCCAGGAGATCATCCGGAACAGCTCGCCGAAGCCGTCGACCCGCTGGTCGAGGAGCGGCCCCACCGCGTCCAGGGTGACGTCGCGCGGCGAGAAGCCCGTCCCCCCCGTTACCACCAGCACGTCCACCTCCGGCAGGGCCAGCAGCCGGCGCACGGCGCCACGGATGGCTGCCACGTCGTCCGGAACGAGAGTAGAATCGATGACCCGGTGGCCCGCCGCCGCGGCGAGCTCGCGGATGGCGTCGCCGCTCGTGTCGTCCCGCTTCGCCCGGGTGTCGCTCACTGTAAGGATGGCGAAGCCCAGAATCGTGGGGGCCGCCTGACGGTGCTGCTCGGCGCTCATATTCGTCAAGCCTAACACAGGCGCCGCGAGTGTCCGCTTCTGGGACGGCAGCATCCCGCGAGCGGACACTCCAGGCCCGTGAAAGAACGCTTAAATTTCGCTGAATCAATGACTTACGACGATCGAAACCTTGGCACGCAGGATGCGTAGTCTGACCGGAGAAAGCGTATGGATATACCGAGAACTGGCGAAGCAATTCAGAAACGGCGGATGCGGCGTACCGCCCTGATCGTGGCGATCATCGCCGTGGTCGCGGTGGTCAGCGTGGGCCTGTCGCGCCTCGAGCCGGCCGCGCCGACGGTCCAGAAGGAAACCCTCTACATCGACACGGTCAAGCGCGGCCCGATGCTGCGCAGCGTCCGTGGCCCCGGCACGCTGGTGCCGGTGGAGATCCGTTTCATCTCGGCCCCGGTGGATGCCCGCATCGAGCGCATCCCCGCCCTGCCCGGCGTGAGGGTGACCGCCGACACCGTGCTGCTGGAGATGAGCGATCCGCAGGCCGAGCAGAACGCGCTGGAGGCGCAGTCGCAGCTCAAGGGCGCCGAGGCCGACTACGACAACCTGAAGGCCCAGCTCGACAGCCAGCTCCTCAACCAGCAGGGGCAGGTGACCGCGGCGCAGTCGGCCAGCGACCAGGCGAAGCTCCAGTACGAGGCGGACGCCAAGCTCTTCAAGGATGCGCTGATTCCCGAGATCACCCAGAAGCTCTCGGCGCTGAGGTCCGAGCAGCTCGGCAAGCAGGCCAAGATCGAGAGGGAGCGCTACGAGAAGAGCAAGAGCTCGGCCAACGCCCAGCTCGCGGCGCAGCGCGCCCGGGTGGAGCAGATGCGCGCGCTCTACGAGCTGCGGCAGCACCAGGTGGATTCCCTGAAGGTGCGCGCCGGCATTCCCGGCGTATTGCAGGAGCTGCCGGGACAGGTGGGCCAGCGGGTGACCGCCGGCACGGTGCTGGCGCGGGTGGCGCGGCCGGAGAAGCTCAAGGCGCAGCTCCAGATCCCCGAGGTGCTGGCCAAGGACGTCAAGATCGGGCAGACGGCCACCATCGACACGCGCAACGGGATCATCAACGGCCACGTCAGCCGTGTCGCCCCGTCGGTGCAGGACGGCACGGTCCTCGTGGATGTGGCTCTCGACGGCGCGCTTCCCGAGGGGGCCCGCCCGGACCTCTCGGTGGACGGCACGATCGAGATCGAGCGCCTGCCGGACGTGCTCTTCGTCGGCCGCCCCAGCTTCGGCCAACCGAACAGCAAGGTCGAGCTGTTCAAGCTCAGCCAGGACGGCAAGACGGCGGTCCGCGTGCCGGTGGGGCTCGGCCGCATGTCGGTCAGCACGGTGGAGATCGTCAATGGGCTGCAGGTCGGCGACAAGGTGATCCTCTCGGACACCTCGGCGCAGGACGGCTTCAACAAGATCCGATTGAACTGAGACACCCTGCGCCGCCGGCCCGGAGGCCCGCGGCTGAACGATTTGGAGGAATTTATGACCGCATCTTCTGAGGCGTTGATCCAGCTCGATGGAGTCACCAAGGTCTTCATGACCGACGAGGTCGAAACCCACGCGCTGTCCGGGATCCACATGGAGATCCGCAACGGCGAGTACGTCTCGATCGCCGGGCCCTCGGGCTGCGGCAAGACGACGCTGCTGTCGATCCTCGGCCTGCTCGACACGCCGAGCGACGGCAAGTACCGCCTCAACGCCAAGCAGGTGGCCGACCTCTCCTTCTCCGAGCGGGCTCGCATCCGCAACCGGGAGATCGGCTTCATCTTCCAGGCGTTCAACCTGATCGGCGATCTCACGGTCTATGAGAACGTGGAGCTGCCGCTCACCTATCGCGGCATGGCCGCCAAGGAGCGCAAGGAGCGCGTCCAGGAGGCCCTGGAGCGGGTGGGTATGTCGCACCGCATGAAGCACTACCCGTCGCAGCTCTCCGGCGGTCAGCAGCAGCGCGTCGCGGTCGCCCGCGCGGTGGTCGGCAAGCCCTCGATCCTGCTCGCCGACGAGCCCACCGGCAACCTCGACTCGAAGAACAGTGAGACGGTGATGGACCTCCTGGCGGACCTCCACCGGGACGGCGCCACCATCTGTATGGTCACCCACGACCCCCGTTTCGCCCGCTACGCCCAGCGGACGATCCACCTCTTCGACGGCCGCGTCGTCGAGGAGGAGACCGGGGTCCAGCGCGAGCTCGAGAGCCGCGAGCTCAAGAGGAGCGGCTTCGAGGTCGTCTAAAGGAAATAGGTACCCCGCGCGGCGTGCGCGGGTGATGTTCGCGCGCCTTTGAAGGCTGCCGCCCCGATCGCGGCAGCCCTTTTTTTATGCCCCCGCCCTGCTAAAGTGTTCCCGATGGAAACCGCCCACAAGCCCCGGGTCCTGATCGCCGACGACCAGCGCGAGGTGCGCGAGGCGCTGCGGCTGATGCTCAAGGCCGAGGGATTCGATACCGAGACCGCCGCCTCGCCGGCCGAGATCCTCCAGGCCGTCACCTCCCGCGACTTCGACGCGGTGCTGATGGACCTCAACTACACGCGCGACACCACCTCCGGCCGGGAGGGGCTCGACCTGCTGGCCCGGCTGCGCGCCCTCGAGCCCACCCTCCCCGTGGTGGTGATGACCGCCTGGGCTACCGTCGACGTCGCCGTGGAGGCGATGCGGCGGGGGGCCCGCGACTTCGTCGAGAAGCCGTGGGACAACAACCGCCTGAACAACATCCTGCGCAACCAGATCGACCTCCACCGGGCGCTGCGCCGGGGGCAGCGGCTGGCGGCGGAGAACGAGATCCTGCGCTCCGACGGCGAGCCCGTCCTGATCGCCCGGTCGCCCGAGATGCGCCCCGTGCTCGACCTCGTCGAGCGCATCGGCCCCTCGGAGGCGAACGTGCTGATCACCGGCGAGAACGGCACCGGCAAGGGGGTGGTGGCCCGGGCCCTCCACGCCGCTTCGACCCGCGCCGAGATCCCCATGGTGACGGTCAATACCGGTGGGCTCTCCGAGGCGCTGTTCGAGAGCGAGCTGTTCGGCCACGTGCGCGGCGCCTTCACCGATGCCAAGACCGACCGCGTGGGCCGCTTCGAGCTGGCCGACGGCGGCACCCTCTTCCTGGACGAGATCGCCAACATCTCGCTCAACCAGCAGGCGAAGCTCCTGCGCGTGCTGGAGACCGGCGAGTTCGAGCGCCTCGGCTCCTCGAAGACGCGCACGGCGGACGTGCGCATCGTCTCCGCCACCAACGCCGATCTGCGTGAGGAAGTCGCCTCCGGCCGGTTCCGCCAGGACCTCCTGTTCCGCCTGAACACGGTCGAGATCCGCATTCCGCCGCTGCGCGAGCGCCGGGACGACATCCTCCCCCTCGCCCTGCACTTCCTGGCGCAGCACGCGCAGCGTTACCGCAAACCGATCCATGGGTTCGAGGAGGCCGCCGTGGCTCTCCTGCTCTCCCACCCCTGGCCGGGCAACGTGCGCGAGCTCGACCACGCCGTGGAGCGCGGCGTGCTGATGGGGCGCGGCGACCGGGTGCAGGCGCAGGATCTCGCGCTGGTGGCGGCCCCCCCGGCCGACACCGCCGCGCGCGCTCCCCTGGAGGACAGGCCGCTGGAGGAGGTCGAGCGGGTGCTGATCCAGAAGGCGCTCGCCCGCTACGGCAACGTCAGCCAGGCCGCCCAGGCGCTGGGCCTCTCGCGCAGCGCCCTCTACCGGCGGCTCGAGAAGCATGGGCTCTGAGCCGCGGGAGATCACGCTCAGCCGCCGCGTCCGGCCGCGGCGGCGCCCCCTGCTCGGCCTCTTCCGCGCCGGCCGGCGCCGGTCGCTCGCCTTCGAGGACCGCATCCTCCTCCTCGCCTTCGCCACGGGCCTGCCGGGGACGCTCTTCTCGCTGCTCTTCGTCTGGCTCGATCCCCACGCCCTGAAGCTGCAATGGACGGTGACCCTGCTCGTCCTCTTCCTCTGGGGGTGGATCGCCCTCCAGCTCCGCGACCGCGTCGTGCGCCCGTTGCAGACGCTGGCCAACCTCCTCTCGGCCCTGCGCGAAGGGGACTTCTCGCTGCGCGCCCGCCAGCCGCAGGAGCTCGACGCCCTGGCGCAGGTGGTGCACGAGGTCAATGCCATCGGCGAGGTGCTGCGTGAGCAGCGGCTGGGGGCGGTGGAGGCCGCCGCGCTCCTCCACCGGGTGATCGACGAGGTGGACGTGGCCGTGTTCGCCTTCGATCATCACGGCCAGCTCCGCCTGGTCAACCGCGCGGGGGAGCGGCTGCTCGCCGCCCCGGGGGAGCGCCTGCTGGGGCAGCCGGCCGGGGAGCTGGGCCTCGCGGAGCTGGTGGATGGCGAGCGCTCGCGCGCCCTCTCGATCACCTTCCCCGGCGGCTCGGGGCGCTGGGAGATCCGGCGCAGCACCTTCCGCGAGCAGGGCCTCCCCCACCGCCTGCTGGTGATCTCGGACCTCTCGCAGACCCTGCGCGAGGAGGAGCGCCAGGCCTGGAGGCGGCTGATCCGCGTGCTCGGCCACGAGCTCAACAACTCGCTCGCCCCCATCCACTCGATGTCCTCGACCCTCGCCGGCCTCCTGCAGCGCGAGCCGCCCCCGGAGGACTGGAAGGAGGACATGCAGCACGGCCTGGAGGTGATCGGCAACCGCTCGGGCGCGCTGATCCGCTTCATGGCCGCCTACGCGCGGCTCGCCCGCCTCCCTCCCCCGCGCCGGACGCCGTTCGAGCTCGCCCAACTGATCCGCCGCACCGCCGCGCTGGAGACCCGGCTCCCCGTCTACGTGGAGAAGGGGCCCGAGATCACCATCGAGGCGGACGCGGACCAGATCGAGCAGCTCCTGATCAACCTGATCCGCAACGCGGTGGACGCCGCCCTGCTGACCGGCGGCGGCGTGGGCGTGGGCTGGCGGGTGGACGGTGGCAACGTCGAGGTGCGCGTCGAGGACGAAGGGCCCGGCCTCTCGAACACCGACAACCTCTTCGTCCCCTTCTACACCACCAAGCCGGGAGGGACGGGGATCGGCCTCG
>QHVW01000750.1 GCA_003223675.1 Acidobacteriota bacterium | reverse complement strand
CAGCCACGTTCCCCCTCTCCACGCAGTGGAGAGGGGGCCAGGGGGTGAGGCTTCGAAGGGCAGGCCGTTCCGGCCGGGCTCACCGCCGCGATATACACTACTCCTCGCCCGTGGGGCCCTACCGTGGAGGGAGCGCACATGCCCGAAACCGCCGAGACCGCCGCCGCCAAGGACGTCGACCAGCTCGCCATCAACACCATCCGGTTCCTCTCCGTCGATCAGGTCGAGGCGGCGCAGTCGGGGCATCCGGGGGCGCCGCTGGGTCAGGCGCCGCTCGCCTATCTCCTCTGGACGCGGTTCATGCGGCACAACCCGGACAACCCCGACTGGCCGAACCGCGACCGCTTCGTCCTCTCCTGCGGCCACGCCTCGGCCCTGCTCTACTCGCTCCTCCACCTCGCCGGCTATGGGCTGCCCATCGAGGAGCTCAAGCGCTTCCGCCAATTCGGCTCCAAGACCCCGGGCCACCCCGAGCACGAGCTGACCCGCGGCGTCGAGGTCACCACCGGCCCGCTCGGCCAGGGGATCAGCAACTCCGTGGGCATGGCGATCGCCCAGTGCATGAGCGCCCAGCACTACAACCGCGAGGGGTTCCCCCTCTTCGACTACCGGATCTGGGTCCACACCAGCGACGGCGAGATGATGGAGGGGGTCCCCCACGAGGCCTGCTCCCTCGCCGGCCATCTCAAGCTCAGCCAGCTCAAGGTCTTCTACGACGACAACAAGGTCTCGATCGACGGCCCCACCTCCCTCAGCTTCTCCGAGGACGTGGGCAAGCGCTTCGAGGGCTACGGCTGGCGCGTGCTGCGTGTCGAGGACGGCAACGACCTCCAGCGGCTCACCGCGGCGATCCAGGCGGCCGAGGCCGAGTCGGACCGGCCGACCTTCGTGATCGTGCGCACCATCATCGGCTACGGCAGCCCCAACCGGCAGGGGACCTCCAAGGCGCACGGCGAGGCCCTGGGACCCGAGGAGACCATCGCCACCAAGAAGAACCTCGGCTGGCCGCTCGAGCCCACCTTCTACGTGCCGGACGAGGCCAAGGTCCCGTTCGACGCGGCCCGCCAGCGCGGCCACGAGTTGGAGCGCCAGTGGAACGAGCTGCTCCAGCGCTACCGCGAGACCCATCCGGATATCGCGGCCGAGCTCGACCAGCGGCTCTCCGGCAAGCTCCCGGACGGCTGGGGGGACGCCATCCCGGCCTTCGATCCCGGCGAGAAGCCCATCGCCACCCGCGCCGCCTCGGGCAAGGTGCTCAACGCCATCGTGCCCAAGCTGCCGGAGCTCGTGGGCGGCTCGGCGGACCTGACCCCTTCGAACAACACCGCCGTCCAGGGGCGCACGGACTTCGAGGCCGCCAACGCCGAGGGGCTCTACCTCCGCTTCGGCGTCCGCGAGCACGGCATGGGAGCGATCCTGAACGGCATCGCCCTCTCCCGGCTCTGGATCCCCTACGGCGGCACCTTCCTGGTCTTCTCGGACTACATGCGCGCGGCGGTCCGCCTGGCCGCGCTGATGAAGCTGCAATCGATCTTCATCTACACCCACGACTCCATCTTCCTGGGCGAGGACGGCCCCACCCACCAGCCGATCGGCGAGCTGGCCTCCCTGCGCGCCATCCCCGGCCTGACCGTGCTCCGTCCGGCCGACGCCAACGAGACGGCCGAGGCCTGGCGGGTGGCGATCGAGCACCGTCACGGCCCGATCGCCTTCGCCCTGACGCGTCAGAATATTCCGATCCTGGCCGTGACGAAGGAGAAGGCCCGCGAGGGGGTGAAGCGCGGCGCCTACGTCCTCCACGATCCGGAGGGGGGCGACCCGGAGATCATCCTGATCGCCACCGGCTCCGAGGTCTGGGTCGCGCTCGAAGCCGCCAAGCAGCTCGCCGGCAAGGGCCGCCGCGCGAGAGTGGTGAGCCTCCCCTCCTGGGAGCTGTTCGACGAGCAGCCGGACGACTACAAGGAGTCCGTCCTCCCGAACAAGATCCGCAAGCGTTTAGCCATCGAAGCCGCCTCGCCGATGGGATGGGCGAAGTACGTGGGATTAGACGGCGAGGTCCACGGAGTGGAGCGGTTTGGAGCTTCGGCGCCGTACAAGGATCTCCAGAAGGCTTTTGGATTTTTGCCGGAGGATGTGGTGCGGCGGGCGGAGGCGGTGTTGGGGAGGCAGGGATTATGAAGAAGGTCGACCCTACTCCAGACGCGGAAATTCGTCCCGAGTATCGGCGCGAAGATCTCGGGAGGGGTGTCCGCGGCAAGTACTACGAAACCTCCGTCAAGGAGAAGAAGAAGGACTTGCCGAAGCGCCCCCGCAAGGCGTAAGCTGAGCGCAACAAGCGTGGCGCTACCATGACAGGAACCCGAGAGAGGCCGACCAGCAGCAGAATGAAGGAGCTGATCCTCCATCTGACTTTGAAGTCCGAGGGGGATTCTTCGTTCTCGCCTGCCAATCTCAACTACCTCCTGTTTCGCTGCGACTTTACTGCCTATCGACAACCCGGCCATCCGATGACCGGCTACGGCTACCTGAAGCTCCCATCCGGACCTACACCTAAGCCGGTGCAACGAGCCTTTTATAGCTCAGCGCTGTCCGCCGAGGGGTTCCAGCTCGCCGATCAAATCGTCGAGGAGCTTTGGGAGAGTAGTACCAGTGAATTGAGTTCTCGCTTGCACGATTTCGTGGGTTGGTGGGGGGGCGACTACAACGAGGTCATTCCTTATGAGACCGTCTTCTTGGGGGACCCCACGACGCCCGTCAGCGAAGACCTGATTGAATTGCTAGACGTCTTGAACGAGAGGCAAACTAGTACTAATGCGCCACGAACAAGAGCATAAGCGCAA
>QHVW01000749.1 GCA_003223675.1 Acidobacteriota bacterium | reverse complement strand
GGCCCAGCGAGCCCGGGGGAGCCGGTCGCGGACGGCGTCGACCCGGCGGCGCACGTCGCGCCGCGGCGGCTCGGGGATCTCCAGGGCGATGAACAGCCTCAACCGCGCGCCTCCTTGGCCACGGCGATCAGGCGGCGCCGCAGCATCTCCAGAATGATCTGGGTGGCGAACCGGCGCACCCGGTTGCGGTCCCCCGGCAGGCGGACGTGGCGGTGCTCCACCTCGCCCTCGCGCGGGCCCGCCACCGCGAGATGGACGGTGCCGACCGGCTTCTCCTCGCTGCCGCCGCCCGGTCCGGCGATGCCGGTGATCCCCACCCCCCAGTCGCTCCCCAAGGTCCGGCGCACCCCCTCGGCCATGGCCCGGGCCACCGCCTCGGAGACGGCGCCGTGCTCCGCGATCATCTCCGCCGGCACGCCCACGAGCCGGGTCTTGAGCTCGTTGCTGTAGGTGACGGCGGCGCCCAGGAAGTAGTCGCTGCTGCCGGCGACCGCCGTGATCCGCTGCGAGAAGAGCCCGCCGGTGCACGACTCGGCGGCGGTGAGGGTGGCGCCGGCGGCGCGGAGGAGGTCGCCGATCACGCTCTCCAGGGTGTCCTCCTCGCGGGTGGTGTAGACGGCGTCGCCGGCCAGCTCCGCGAGGCGGCCGACCATGGCCTGGAGGCGGGCGCGGCGCGCGGTCTCGGGGCCCGCGGCGGTGGCCTGGAGGCGGATCTCGCCGGCGCTGGCCAGGATGGTGATCGCCTCGCGGCCGAATTCGTCATAGGCCGGCGCGATCCGCTCCTCCACCACCGACTCCGGGAGGCCGGCGATCTTGAGCACGGCGGTCTCGCGGGCGATGCCGCCGGAGCGCTCAGCCAGCCAGGGCTCCAGGGCGGACTCCATCAGCCCCTCCATCTCGGTGGGGACGCCGGGGAAGAGGAACAGGGTGCGGCCGCCGCTCTCGACGCGCATCCCCGGCGCCGTGCCGCGGCCGTTGGGGAGCACCTCCGCGCCGTCCACCACCCAGGCCTGCCGGCGGTTGACCTCGGGCATCTTCCAGCCCAGCGACTGGAAGCGGCGCTCCAGGGAGGCGAGGACCTCCGCGTCGAGATGGAGCCCGCGATCGAGCGCGGCGGCGACCGCCTCGCGGGTGACGTCGTCGGCCGTGGGTCCCAGGCCGCCGGTGATCAAAATCAGATCGACCCGGGAGAGCAGGGTCCGCAGCTCGGCCGCGATCTCCGCTTCGGAATCGCCGATCACCGCCTTGCGCCGCAGCTCGGCGCCGTAGCGGTCGAGGAGCGCCGTCAGCTTCAGGGAGTTGGTGTCCAGCCGGTCGGTGCCCAGCAGCTCCGAGCCGACGGCGAGGATGGCGGCCTTCATGGCCGGGGATGATATCAGCCGACCCGCGCCGCGATCAGCGGCGGAGCCTCGCCATGATCCCCCACCGTGTAGCAGGCCGCGAAGGCCTCCACCAGGCGCTCGTCCTCCCGCCGCAGGTAGACCCGGGCCAGCTCCTCCCCCGCCGCCACCTCCTGGCCCAGACGGACCCGGCTCTCCAGGGAGATCCCGAAGTCGATCGCGTCGCCCGGATGGGCGCGGCCGCCGCCGGCCTCCACGAGGAGGAGGCCGAGCTGGCGCACATCCACCGCCGCCAGCGTCCCGCCCCGCAGCGCGAGCAGCGGGCGCGCGATTGGAGCGATATCGAATCGCGGGGCGCGCAGCCAGGCGGGATCGGCCCCCTGGAGTGCGGCCCAGCGCTCGAAGGCCTCGCGGGCGCGGCCGGAGGCGATCGCCGCCGCCATCTCCGGCCGCTCCAGGGGGTGGCCGGCCAGGCGGGCGACCTCCGCCGCGAGAGCATAGGTGACCTCCAGGAGATCCTCCGGCCCCTCGCCGGCCAGGGCGTCGAGCGATTCCCGGACCTCGGCGGCGTGCCCCGCCCAGCGGCCGAGCGGCTGGCTCATGTCGGTCACCAGGCAGGAGGCCTGGGTGCCGAGGGAGCGCGCGGTCTCGGCCAGGCCGCGCGCCAGCTCCAGGGTGCGGTCGAGCTCGGGGAGGAAGGCGCCGTTGCCGGTCTTGACGTCGAAGACCACGGCGGCCGGGC
>QHVW01000748.1 GCA_003223675.1 Acidobacteriota bacterium | reverse complement strand
AGATCGTCCTCCTCACCGGCCCCAACATGGGCGGCAAGTCGACCTATCTGCGGCAGGTGGCGCTGATCGCCCTGATGGCCCAGGCCGGCAGCTTCGTGCCGGCCGACGAGGCGGTGATCGGCGTCTGCGACCGCATCTTCACGCGGGTGGGCGCCTCGGACGACCTCGCCCGCGGCGAGTCGACCTTCATGGTGGAGATGATCGAGACGGCGAACATCCTTCGCCACGCGACCGAGCGGAGCCTGGTGATCCTGGACGAGGTCGGCCGCGGCACGGCCACCTTCGACGGCCTGTCGCTCGCCTGGGCGATCGTCGAATACCTCCACGAGCACCGGCGGCCGAAGACCCTCTTCGCCACCCACTACCACGAGCTGACCGAGCTGGCCTCGCTGCTGCCGCGGGTGGTGAACCGGACGATGGCCGTCAAGGAGTGGGAGGAGCGGATCGTCTTCCTGCGCCGGGTGGTGCCGGGGAGCGCGGACAAGTCCTACGGGCTGCACGTGGCGCGGCTGGCCGGGCTCCCGCCGGCGGTGATCGACCGCGCCGGGGAGATCCTGGCGAACCTGGAGTCCCAGGAGTACGACCCCACCGGCAAGCCCCGCCTCGCCCGCGGCAGCGCTCCGGACACCGGCGAGCCCGCCCAGCTCACCCTCTTCGCGCCCCCCGAGCAGATCGTGGCCTCGGTGCTGCGGGACGTGGACGTGAACCAGCTCACGCCCCTGGCGGCGCTGAATCTGGTGCACAGCCTGAAGTCGCGGCTGGGAGGGTAGTAAGATCCCCCACCATGAAACCCGCCGACCAGGTCTTCGTGGGCATCCCCGGGCCGGAGCTGGACAAGGCATCGGCGGAGATCCTCGCCGCCCATCAGCCCGGCGGGTTGATCCTGTTCAAACGGAACATCGAGGACGAGGAGCAGCTCAACGACCTGGTGACGGCGCTGCGCCGCGTCCTCCCCGAGGCGGTGCTGGCGATCGACGCCGAGGGGGGGCGGGTGGACCGGCTCAAGGACGTGGTGGGGCCCGCTCCCGCCGCCTCCTTCCTCGCCGGAAAATCCCCCAGCTACGCGCTCCAGGCGGGAAACTGGGTCGCCCAGTCGCTGCGGTTGTTCGACCTCGACGTCGACTTCGCGCCGGTGGTCGATCTCGATCGCGGGCAGACGGACAACGCCCTCGACGGCCGCTAAAGCACTTCCCGGGTCTGGGCGGGGCGGGGGAGGACACCCACTACCACATGTCCGCCGTCTACCTTCCCGCCGAGGAGCTGCGGCCGGACCTGGAGCCGTTCGCGGCCCTGTCGCGCCTGGCGGGGGCGGTGATGGTGGGGCACGCCCTCTATCCCGCCTACGACCCCTCGATGCGGCCGGCGACCCTGTCGCCCGAGGTGATCGGCGGCGTCCTCCGCGGCCGCCTGGGCTTCGACGGCCTCGCCTTCAGCGACGACATGGAGATGAAGGCGCTCGACGAATGGGGGGACCTCCCCGAGCGCTGCCAGGCCGCCTTCGCCGCCGGGTGCGACGTGCTCATGGTCTGCCACACCCTGGAGGCGCTGCCCGAGGTCGTCGAGCGGATCGCCCACCCCGCCCTCGCCGAGCGCATGGCCGACGCCAACCGCCGCCTCGACACCTACCGCCAGCGCCTCATCACCCTGCGCTCGGCGCGCGAGTACGTGGACTTCATGCGCAACAACACCCAGGGGGAGAAGCTGGAGCGGGTGCGGCAGGCGCTGGCGCAAATTCAGGAAGGGGGAACACGGACGAGCACGGACTGACACGGACCACCACGCACGCACAGAGAAGAGGGTGCTCGTCCGTGTTCTTCACTCCGTGCCCGCCGCCCGCCGCCCTTCCTCGGCCGGGCGGGGGAAGGGGTGGGGGGTGGGGCCGATCACGCGGTCGCGCCCCTCGGCCTTCGCCCGATAGAGGCGCTCGTCGGCACAGCGGAGGAGGTCGGCCGGGGACTCGCCGTCGTCCGGCCAGATGGCCACGCCGATGCTCACGGTCACGCTCGCGGGCTTCGACCGGCCCGGCAGCGCGATCGCCTTCACCGCCACCACCCGGCGGAACCGCTCCAGCAGGTCGGTCGCCCGGCCGCTCATCACGCCGGGCAGGATGAGGGCGAACTCCTCGCCGCCGTAGCGCGCCACCACGTCGGTGGCCCGGCAGGAGCCGCGCAGGGTGTGGGCGACCGCGCGCAGGGCCTCGTCCCCGCCGGCGTGGCCGTAGGTGTCGTTGAACTTCTTGAAGTGGTCGATGTCCAGCATGGCGATGGCGAAGCGGCCGTCCTCGCGGCGGGCGAAGGCCACCTCCCGCTCGAGCTGCTCCATGAACACGGCGCGGTTGAGCAGCCCGGTGAAGCGGTCGCGGGTGGAGAGCAGGCGCAGCTCGCGCGTGCGCACCACGATCGTCGCCGCGATGAAAGTCGCCCCGGTGAGCTGGGCCAGGGGGGCGAACGCGGAGGTATGCAGGTCCCAGCGCCAGTCGGCGTAGGCGATCACGGCGGTGTACTGGACCAGGGCCAGGAACCCGGTGACGATGCAGATCCGCACGTCGTAGCGCAGGCTGGTGGCGGCGATGGCCAGGAAATAGATCGGGAAGAGGCCGAGGTTGTTGGTCGCCTCCTCCGGCCGGCCCAGGAAGAGGAACACGGTGAGCATGGCGCTCACCAGGCTGACGTCGAGGATGCTGCTGGCGAAGCCGATCCAATTCTTCCCCCACCGGCGGTTGGTGGCCGAATAGAGGACGAGCGCCAGCACCAGCCCGATGGTCCCGGTGGCGAGCAGGGCCAGGGGATCGTAGCCGCCCGGCCTCTGGAGCACGGCGTCGATGGGGAAGTAGAGCAGGGCGACGACGATCAGCAGGCGCACGCCCGCGACCAGCAGCTCGCCGCCGAAACCGGCGGTCGAGATCTCCTGCTCCGGGGCGCTCCAGATGCGCCGCCACAGGGGTGGCTCCGGCGCGGTCTTGTCCAATTCACTCATAGCGCGGGGGTTCTCCCGCTCGCTTCCCAGGAACCGACATATAGACCTACAACGAAATCAGTGGGTCAACTGTACCACGCCGGGATGCCTTTCAGTCCGTCTCCGTGAGCACCCAGACGCCGTTCGTGGTGGCGGCGTAGATCCGGTGGGGATCGCCGGGGTCGGCGGCGAGCGAGAAGACGAGCGAGGTCTGCAATCCGTGGCTCCAGCTCTGCCAGGAGGCGCCGCCGTCGTCGCTGCGGAAGACCCGGCCGCCGACGGCCGCGTAGACCCGGTCCGGCACCGTCGAGGCGAGCAAAACGTAAATGCTCTGGCCCGCGAGCCCGGCCTGGCTCCAGCTCTGGCCGCCGTCCTTGCTCTTCCAGACGCCGCCGCCGAGGGTGGCCGCATAGACGAGATTGGGATCGCGCGGGTCCACGGCGAGCGCTGGGACCCAGAGGTCCGGCAGGCCGGCGTCGACCGGGACCCAGGTGGCCCCCCCGTCGCCGCTGCGGGATACCGCCCGTTCGCACCGCGCGGTCGTGGCGTTGATGCGGCCGAAGGCGAGGTAGAGGACGGTCGCGGAGGAGGGGGCCACCGCGGGGTTGTTGAAGATGTCGCAGCCGCCGGAGGAGGGGCTCGACCGCTGCTCCCAGGTCTCACCGTTGTCCGTGGACCGGTAGACCCGGCTCGTCCGGTCCAGGAAGTAGGAGCCGGTCACGTAGATCGTGGAGGGGTCCGAGGGGGCCGGCAGGATCCGGTCCGCGTCGATCTGTGGGTAGTCGAGGACCAGCCTCCAGGAGGCGCTGTCGTCCGTGGACTTGAAGGTGGAGTAGACCACCGGTCCGCGGGGGATCTGGAAGGGGACGCCGGCGAAGAGGGCCGAGGAGTCGCCCACGGCGAACGCATTCAGCGGGGACGTGCTGGGCGAATTTGCCCGCGCCCAGCGCGTGCCGCCGTTGGCGCTGCGGTAGAGAGCGGTCCCGGCCGTGATCCAGAGCCGCTCCGCATCGCCGGGGTCGACCGCCAGCAGAGGGGCTTCGAGGGCTGTCAACCCCTGGCTCCGCCGCGTCCAGGAGTCCCCGCCGTCGTCGCTCCGCAGGATGCCGAGGAGCGGCTGGGTCGTCACCCCGGCATAGACCCT
>QHVW01000747.1 GCA_003223675.1 Acidobacteriota bacterium | reverse complement strand
AGGATTCGGAGGGCAGGCCGCCCCAGAGGGCACAGATGTCCCTGTTCGCCCTCAGTGACTCCTCTCCTCCTTCTTCCCCGCCTTCTGGGCCGCGGAGTGCGCCACGGCGAAGGCCCGGTGCTCGTCGTGGTGGTACTCCTCGTAGGCGTGATTGAACGCCTCGAGGAACGCCTTCTTCTGGTGCGTGTCGTACTGGTCGACCTGGGCCTGCGGCAGATCGGAAAGCTTGCTGTAGGGCATGGCTGTCTCCTTGGGGCCTCTATCCGGGCCCCGCGGATCTGCCGGTGCAGCCGTCATGCCAGACCGGCCGGACAAACCTCGTCCGGCCGGTCCATGCTCCGATCACAACGAATTCAGGAAATCGAGCAGCGCCTTGCGGTCGGTGTCGTTCAGGCCCTTGAAGGCCGTGACCGTGGGCGCGGCCTGCCCGGCGTGGCGCAGGATGGCGTCCTGGATGGTGAGCGACTGGCCGTCGTGCATCAGGCGGGTGCGGGTGCGCAGGCCCCAGAGCGGCGCCGTGCGGATCAGGGCGCCCGAGGCCTGGGCCTGCGGAATGCCGTCCCCCGTCTTGATGTCGTGCAGCATGAAATCGCCGTAGGGGTGGATGGTCTTGCTGGCCAGCGGTGCCGTGACGATGAAGGTGCCGCCGTTGAAGGAGGTCCCCTCCGGCGCGGTGGTGATCGAATCCGTATGGCAATTCACGCAGCCGATGTTGTCGAAGACCACTTCCCCGGTATCAGAGGACGTGCTGGGGGCGCGCGGCGGCGCCTTGGTGGAACGCAGGAAGCGGGTGAAGGCCTCGACGTCGGGGCCGAACGGGTGCGCCGAAGTCGCCGCGTCCTCGGGGTCGGGAACGTGGTCGAACGCCGCCACCGAATTGCCGTTCGAGGTGTTCTCCGTGGGGAAGAGCGGATTGGTGATCCCCATCTCGTTCAGATAGGCGTCCGCCGAGAAGGAGAGCAGGCTCGCGTGCTGGTTCTTCCAGCCGAAACGGGCGATCCGGAGGGTGGCCGTGCCGGGGGTCGCCTCCAGGACCGGCACCCGGACGATGGTCCCCTTCATCCCCACCGGCTGGGCGTTCTGGACGCGGGTGAATTCGCTGTCGGGCAGCGCCTCGACGAAGCCGTCCCCCAGCACGTTGAGCGAGGTGCGGAACGTGCGCACGTTGTCGGAGTCGAAGATGTGCTCCTGGATGGCGGCATCGATGGCGCGGTCATTGATCAGCGTGCCGCCCGGATGGGGAGTGAAATTGCCGGCGCTGTCGACCTGCCCCGCCCGCAGCTCGTTGACCTGGGTCTCCGATCCCGAGACGGGGTTCTGGTGGCACTCCCGGCAGGCCTGGGCGTTGTAGACCGGCCCCAGGCCGTCCGCGATCTGCTCGACCGTGTCGAACTGCGCGCGGTCCAGATCGAAATTCGTCTGATTCTCGAAACCGTTGGTCAGATTGTCGAAACCGGTGGGAGCATCCACCGCGGCCAGCACCAGCGGGACCCCCACCAGCAGCGTGAGAACCCCGCCCGCAACCAGAGACGACCTCGACTGCTTCCTCCTCCTCGACATTACCGTCCTCCTTTCCAGCGCCGATCGAGTCAGTCGACGGCGCATTGATGCCATGCCAGGTGCGAGAGGCACTGCCGCTTCAGGAAGGGGGAGGTACAGCTATGGCCCTTCAGTAAATCCAGTGCACGATCCCGGGGAAAGCGCGCCGGCTCTTGACAGCGGGGGCGCTCCTACCGTACGTTGATGGGCGTCATGCGGTCCCTTCCCGCCACCTCCGCCCTCCATAGCCTGCGAATGCCCATGGGCATGCGCCGGCCGGGCGCTGGTCTGCTCGCGGACGCGGGACGCATCGAGCCGTAACCCCACCCGCCGAAACAGCTTCAACTGAGCAAAAGACCACCGCCCGGCATCCCGGCGGTGGTTTTTTGTTTTCACCCGATCCAGGAACGATCCACTTTAGGAGGACGTCATGACCGAGGATGAGCCATCATTCGACACGCTGGCCCTGCATGCCGGGGCCTCTCCCGATCCCACGACCGGCGCGCTGCTGACGCCGATTTACCAGTCCACCACCTACGTGGTGGAGGCCGTGGGGAAGAACAAGGGGTACACCTACTCCCGCACGGCGAACCCCACCGTCACCGCCCTGGAGCGGCGGCTGGCGGCGCTCGAAGGGGCCGGGCATTGCGTCTGCTTCGGCACCGGCCTCGGGGCCACCACGGCGCTCGCCCTCGCTCTGCTCCAGGCCGGCGACCGCGCCGTGCTCTCCGACGTGGTCTACGGCGGCACCGTCCGCCTGTTCCGGCAGGTCCTCTCCAAATTCGGCGTCGCGGCCGACTTCGTGGACACCTCCGACCCCCGAGCCCTGGAGGAGGCTCTCCGCCGCCCGGCGCGCCTGCTGTTCGTCGAGACGCCCGCCAATCCCACCCTCAAGCTCACCGACGTCGAGATCGCCGCGCGCCTGGGCCACGCCGCGGGCGCCGTCGTGGTGGTGGACAACACCCTGCACACGCCGGTCCTCCAGCGCCCGCTCGACCTCGGGGCGGACGTCGCGCTCCACTCGACCACCAAGTTCATCGAGGGGCACAACGCCACCCTGGGCGGCGCCCTGATCACCCGCAGCGCCGAGCTGCAGGAGAAGCTCTTCTTCCTGCGCAACGCCATCGGGGCCATCCAGTCGCCGTTCAACGCCTGGCTCACCCTCCAGGGGGTGAAGACCCTGCCGCTGCGCAGTTCCCACAATCCGAGCTGGCGCGCCGGCAGCAGAAGGCCGGCGGCGCGCTGATGGCCTTCGAGGTCGAGGGGGGCACCGAGGCCGGCATCCGCGTGATGAATAGCGTCCGCCTCTGCTCCCTGGCCGAGAACCTCGGCGCCGCCGAGACCCTGATCACCCATCCGGCCTCGATGACTCACGCCGCCGTGCCGGTCGAGCAGCGGCTGGCGACCGGGATCACCGACGGCCTCATCCGGCTCTCCGTCGGGCTCGAAAAACCCGGCGACATCATCGAGGACCTGCGCCGCGCCCTGGAGGCGTGAGCGAGGGAGGACGAAGTGAGATCACAGTACGTCTTCGCCCGCTGGGACGGCCTGCCCTTCGAGGCCTCACCCCCTGGCCCCCTCTCCACTTCGTGGAGAGGGGGAACGAAAAACCTTTCCGAGATCCACGCCCTCGGGCCGCGCGTCCTCCCTCTCCACGCAGTGGAAAGGGACCGAGGGTGAGGCTTCGGAGGGCAGAAAGCCCCGTTCACAACGAAAGGAGAAAACATGTTCAACGCATCCCCCACCACCGTTCTGAAATTCACCAGCTCCGTGCTGCGCTCCGAAGCCGATCTGCCCCTGGCCGTGCACGAGATCTATCGCGAGCAGAGACGGGGCCGCCGCGTCCTGGCGGTGGTCTCCGCGTTCGGGTGTGCCACCGACGACCTGCTGAAGCGGGCCCAGCAGTTGGGCCTGCCGCCGAGACGGGAAGGGCTGGCCGCCCTGTTGGAAACGGGTGAGACGGCCACCGCCGCTCTCCTGACTCTCGCCCTCGACCGCTCCGGCATCCCCGCCACTCTTCTCGATCCCACCCAGACCGGCCTGATCACGGACGGCGATCCGCTCGACGCCGATCCGATAGCGGTGGACGTCCCCTATCTCGTGGACGAGCTCAAGCGCGCCGTCGTGGTGGTGCCCGGTTTCGTGGCGCGCGACCGCGCCGGCCGGCCGACCCGCCTGGGCCGTGGCGGCCTGGAGCGGACCGCTCGCTTCCTCGCTCGCGCGCTGGAGGCTTCCTGCCGCGAGATCGGAGCGGCCCAGCCCGTCGCGTCCCCCCTGCGCGTGGCCCTGCTCGGCTGCGGCACCGTGGGCGGCGGAGTCCTGGCGCGACTGCTCGCTTTTCCCGAGCTCTTCCAGGTGACCGGTGTCGCGGTGCGGGACCTCGGCCGCGCCCGCATCCCCTCTGTGCCGCGCGGCCTGCTCACGGACGATCCCGCGGCGCTGGTGGAGGGGGAGGCCGACATGGTGGTGGAGCTCCTGGGGGGATGCGAGCCCGCCCGCAGCCTGATCGCCCGCGCGCTCGACCGCGGATGCCACGTGGTGACCGCGAACAAGGCTCTCCTGGCCGAAGAGGTGGATGCCCTCGCGGAGCGGGCCTCCCGGCGCGGCGTCTCGCTGCGCTTCAGCGCCGCCGTGGGGGGCGCCCTGCCGGCCCTGGAGACGGTCCGCCGGGCGGCGGCGTCCGGCCGTGTCCGCGGCATCGCCGGCGTGCTCAACGGCACCTGCAATTTCGTCCTCGACCGTTGCGCGGCCGGCGCCTCGTTTGCTAACGCGGTGTCCCTGGCCCGCATCGCCGGCTACGCCGAGGCCGATCCCACCCTGGACCTCGACGGCTCGGACGCGGCGCAGAAGCTCGCCCTGCTGATCCGCGAGGCCTTCGGCGAGGCCGTCCCCTGGGAGAGCATCCCCCGGCGAGGGATCGCGGAGCTCGACGAGCGTGTTCTGGCCGCGGCGGCCCGCAAGGGGAAGACGGTCCGTCTCATCGCCTCCTGCGAGCGCGCGGAGACGGGCCTGCGGGCCGGCGTCCAGCCGTTCGAGCTGCCGCCGGAC
>QHVW01000746.1 GCA_003223675.1 Acidobacteriota bacterium | reverse complement strand
CGACCTCAAAGACGTCTTCCCAGGCCCGTCCGGCAAGACCTACTTCCGGGTCTACCCGCGGGAGGACGCCTACTACGAGGCGGCGGGGGACGAGCTCTGGGTGACCGACGGCACCCCCGCCGGAACGCGCCGCGTCGCGAGGCACTTCTCGGAGGTGGGCTTCGCCGGCTCCCTCGCCCTCTTCGGCCCCCTCCGTCTGGAAAATCCAGCCTATGAGCTCTGGAGCACGGACGGCACCCGGCCGCGGAGGATCGCCGTGCTGCGCAGGTTCGCGCAGGGCTCCTATCCGTCCTTCGTGCCGTTCCAGGATGGCGTGCTCCTGCTGGGCGACGCGGGGGTTGGAGATTACCGCCTCTGGCGGAGCGACGGCACGCCGGAAGGGACCCTCCCGGTCCGGAGCTTCGCGCGGGGCAGGACCCTGACCTACGCCTTCTTTCTTCCCTCCCCCGGACCGTCCTTCCAGCTCTTCGAGGTCGATCATCAGAAACGCAACGGAGGGCCTATCCAGACCGAGATCTGGCGGACGGACGGCACCCCGGACGGCACGCTGAGGCTGGCGGATCTCGGCGCCGACACCTTCCTCGACCTGTCGATCCTCTGGGACGGCAAGCTCCTCTTCGACCTCGAGGGCTCCGACTGGGGCTGCTCCTTCTGGACCAGCGACGGCACGGCGGCCGGCACGCGGCAGATCCTGCCCGCGAAGCCCGAGGTTCTGTGCCCGACCGCGCTCGCGGACCTCGGCACCCGCTTCCTCTTCGTCGCGCGGGTCGGGACCGGCGATCATCCGATCCCCCAGGTCTTCCGGTCGGACGGCACGCCGGCGGGGACGCGGCAGATCTCGGCGATCCAGGAGTCGAGGGAGCCGCTCTACTATGATCAGCCCGTCCGGATCGGCGGCACGGTCTTCTTCCGGCTCGTGGGCCCGCCGAATTCCTTCAGGGTCGAGCTCTGGCAGAGCGACGGCACCCCGGCGGGGACCCATCCCGCCTTCCCGCAGACCGAGGTGAACGACCTCACGGCCTTCCGCGGCGATCTCTACTTCACCGCCAGCTCGCCCCTGGAGACCGGCGGGCGCGGGCTCTTCCGGGTGATCCTGCCCGGCGGCTCCCCCGTTCTGCTGGCGCGGGTCAACGACTCCGGGGCGTACCTCGCCTCGCCGGCCCAGCTCACCCCCCTTGGAGACCGCCTCCTCTTCGTGGGCGAAGACTCCGAGCATGGCGTCGAGCTCTGGGCGACCGACGGCACCGCCGCGGGCACCCAGCGGCTGCGCGACCTCCGGCCGGGCCCCGGCTCCTCGAATCCCGACGGGTTCACCGCCCTGGGAAGCCGGGTCTTCTTCACCGCCGACGGAGGCACGAACGGGCGCGAGCTGTGGGAGAGCGACGGCACTCCCCGGGGGACCCGGAGGTTGACCGACATCGCCCCGGGTGGGTTCTCCGCGTTCCCCTTCGACGGGTACGACTTCTACGACCCCCCATCCTTCACGCTGGCGAACGGGCTCCTCTTCTTCGGCGCCGACGACGGCGTCACCGGCATCGAGCCCTGGGCGCTGCGGCTGGAGCCCTGACTCTCCCAGGGGGGAGGCCTATTCCAGCCCCTGTCCTGAGACCGAGGGCGGGGCGGCCCAGAGGCCGGGGTCGTTCCGCTCGCTCCCCAGGGCGCTGTCGAGGTTGACCGCGGCGCTGATCACGGCGAGATGGGTGAAGGCCTGGGGGAAGTTCCCCAGCGCCTCTCCCCGCAGGCCGGTCTGCTCGGCGTAGAGCCCCAGATGGTTGGCGTAGCCCAACATGCGCTCGAAGGTGAGGCGGGCGTCGTCCAGCATCTCCGGCTTGGTCCAGCCGGCGCGGGTCAGCGCCTCCACCAGCCAGAAGGTGCACATGTTGAATGTCCCCTCGTCGCCGTGGAGGCCGTCGATCCCGTGCGAGGCGTTGTAGCGGTAGACCAGCCCGTCCGAGACCAGCCCTCCCTGATCCGGCGGCTTGCGGATCGCCTCCAGCGTCTTCAGCATCCGCGGATCGCTCGGCGCCACGAAGAAGACCAGCGGCATCAGCAGGCTGGAGGCGTCGAGCCACTCGCCGTCGAACACCTCGACGAACGACTGGCGCTGCGAGCTCCAGCCGTGCTCCATGATCGCCTCGAAGATCTGGTCCCGAGAGCTGCGCCAGTGCTCCCAGTCGGTGGGGAACGACCGCTGCTCGGCCAGGCGCAGGCCGCGGTCCATGGCCACCCAGCACATCAGCTTCGAGAACACGAACTGCTGCCTGCCCCCCCGCACCTCCCAGATCCCCTCGTCCTCCCGCTTCCAGTTGTCGCACACATAGTGGAGCAGCTCCCGCAGATGCAGCCAGGTGTCATACGAGATCGGCGAGCCGTGCTTGTTGAAGAGGTAGACCGAATCCATCAGCTCGCCGTAGATGTCGAGCTGGAGCTGGTGGACCGCGCCGTTGCCGATCCGCACCGGGCGGGAGCCGCGGTACCCTTGCAGCGGGCGTCCAGCCAGCCCATGAACGCCGAGGCCTCCTCGGTGAGGCCGATGCGCAGCAGGGAGTAGATGGTGAACGCCGCATCGCGGATCCAGGTGTAGCGGTAGTCCCAGTTGCGCACGCCCCCGGGGCTCTCGGGCAGGCTGCACGTCGGCGCCGCCACGATCGCGCCGGTAGGCTCGAAGGTCAGCAGCTTCAGCAACAGGGCCGAGCGGTGGACCATCTCGCGCCAGCGGCCGTGATAGGTGCAGGCCGAGATCCACCGCCGCCAGTAGGCCACCGTGGCTTTGAACAGCTCCTCCGTCTTCTCCGCCGACGGCGGCGCGGGCGGCTCGGCCCCCTTCTCGATCGGACGGATCACGAAGGTCGCGCACTCCCCTTCCTTCAGCATGAATTCGGCGGAGACCCCGCGGCTGTCCTTGCGCAGGGGGACCTCGGTCGCCAGCCGCAGGCTCAGGTCTTTGGAGTGGAAATTCGCGCCGATCCCGTCGTCGATCTCCGTCTCATGCTTGGCCCGGGCGTAGTCGAAGGCGGGATGGCAGCGCATCCGGAATCGGAGAGAGCCGCGCACCACCCGCACCCGCCGGACCAGATGATCGCGCCACTCGCTGGTCTCCCCCGATCCGACCGGCATGAAGTCCTCGATCTCCCCCACCCCGTCGTCCGACAGGAAGCGGGTGACCAGCACGTTGGTCTCCGGCCAGTAGAGCTGCTTGGTGGCGGCGCCGTCCCCCACCGGAGCGATCTCGAACCGTCCCCCCTTCTCATCGTCCAGGATGGCCGCGAACACGCTCGGCGAATCGAAATAGGGGAAGCAGTACCAGTCGATCGACCCATGCTTCCCCACCAGGGCGGCCGTCCGCATGTTGCCGATGACCCCGTAGTTCTCGATCGGTTCGTAGGCCATGGCTGGGGGCGGTTGCAACTTGCGGGCCGCCCGGTCCGCCCGGCGATGAATCGCCGGGCTACGCTTCAACCGAAAAGCCGGGTGAACCCGGCTCTCTGGTCAGCTCTCTGACTTCGGAGCCGGCTTCAGCCGGCTTTTCGTTTGATTCGTAGCCCGGGCATTCATGCCCGGGCGGGGGGCCGGGAGCGCCAACCTCCAGATCGAGGGCCTACCCCGCCGAAGGCACCAGCACCGCGTTCCCCATCTGCCACCGGGCGGCGCTCTCGCGGATCTCCTCCATCTCCTTCCAGTAGCTCTCGACCGCGCTCCGCCCCTCGCGGCTCAGGCGGACGAGGGTCTGGGTCTTCTTCTCTACGAAGCGCTTCTCGATCTCGACCAGACCCGACTCCTCCAGCTTCGAGAGATGCGAGGAGAGGTTCCCCTTGGTCAGACCGGTGATCCGCAACAGGAACAGGAAATCGGCCCGCTCGCAGGCGGAGAGGGCGGTCAGGATGGCCAGCCGGGCCGGATCGTGGACCCGGCGGTCCAGGCTCGCGAGCTGCTCGAAGGGGGTGCTCATGCCTCCTCCCTCATGGATCTGTGCCAACCAGAGATGAGCCAGCGGCGGCAGGAAGAACCTGGCGATCCCTATGATTTTCAGCTCCCAGAGCTTCGAAAGAATCGGCCCCAGGAAGACGCCGAGCACGGCGAGACCCAGCAACAGAGCTCCCATCACCAGGTAATAGATCTGAGGCAGGCGGCGCTTCCACAGGAACCACATCGTCAGAAAAAGCGTTCCGAAGATGGCGTACATGCTTTGGCCGAGAATGGGCTTGAGATCGGACAACGACCTCGGCATCTCAGGCCCATCCGTGATCATGACGACCGGCGGGTGAAGCTGGACCCAGGGGTCCACCCCGGACCCGTCCGTCGTCAGAATCGCGGAAGGTACGGCCGCTCTCAGGAGGAAGACCAGCGTGAAAGCGATGGCTGTCCAACCCAGTACCCGCACCGCGGGCTTCACCAGAGGGGTCCGCACGGAGAGCGCCGCACCGGCCGGGCTATAGATG
>QHVW01000349.1 GCA_003223675.1 Acidobacteriota bacterium | reverse complement strand
TAGCGGAAGTCCTTCGCCGGCACGAAGGTCTCCTTGATCGCCCGCTGCGAGGTCCAGCGCATCAGGTTGGCGAGCGAGCCCGCCTTGTCGTTGGTGCCCGAGGCGCGGGCGCCGCCGAAGGGCTGCTGCCCCACCACCGCGCCGGTCGGCTTGTCGTTGACGTAGAAGTTGCCGGCCGTGTGGCGCAGCGCCTTCGTCAGGTGGTCGACCGCCTTG
>QHVW01000348.1 GCA_003223675.1 Acidobacteriota bacterium | reverse complement strand
TACTCGTAGCCGCCGCGGACCACCGCCGCCACGTAGGCGTCGACGTTGGCCGACGGATGGGCGAAGACGAAGTTCTTGCCGCCCGTCTCGCCCACGATGCGCGGGTAGGAGCGGTACTTGGGGATGTTCTCCGCCATGGTCCGCCACATCCCCTCGAAGACCGGCGTCGAGCCGGTGAAGTGGATGCCGGCGAAGTCGGGGTGCGCGAGCACCGGGTCCCCCACCTTGGACGCCTTGCCGGGGAGGAAGTTGATCACGCCGTCCGGCAGCCCCGCCGCCTGGAGGCACTTCATGACGTAATAGTTGGAGAGCACCGAGGTGGAGGCCGGCTTCCACAGCACGGTATTGCCCATCAGCGCCGGCGAGGTCGGCAGGTTGCCGCCGATGGCCGTGAAGTTGAACGGCGACACGGCGAAGACGAACCCTTCGAGCGCCCGGTACTCCACCCGGTTCCAGCCCCCCGGGTGCGACCACGGCTGCTGCGAGTAGATCTCCCGCATGAAGTAGGGGTTGAAGCGCCAGAAGTCGATCAGCTCGCAGGCGGAGTCGATCTCGGCCTGGAAGACCGTCTTGCTCTGGTTGAGCATGGTCGCCCCGTTGACGGTGTCGCGCCAGGGGCCGGCGAGCAGGTCGGCGGCCCGCAGCAGCACCGAGGCCCGCTCCTCCCAGCTCGTCGCGCTCCACTCGTGCCAGGCCTCCCGGGCGGCCTTGGCCGCCGCCTCGACCTCCGCGGCGCCGGCCTGGTGGAAGGTGGCGAGCACGTGCTGGTGGTCGTGCGGACAGACGGCCTGGCCGACGTCGCCCGTGCGCACCTCCTTGCCGCCGATGATGAGCGGGATCTCGATCCGCTCGGACGACATCTCGTTCAGCCGCTTCTTGAGAGACTTCTTCTCCGGCGAGCCCGGAGCGTACGACCGCACCGGCTCGTTGGTCGGCACGGCCAGGGGTAGGATCGCGTTGGACATTGCGCGCTTCTCTCCTTCGGGCATGGAAAGGAACCGGCTCCGGAGTCGGAGCCGCGGTCATCGTATCGCAGTGTCAGGGCTTCAGGGCGGCCCAGGCGAAGAGCAGGAAGCCCAGGATCATCAGGAGGCCGCCGATGGGGGTGACCGCCCCCAGCAGGCGCGGCCCGCCCAGGGCGAGCCCGAAGACGGTGCCGCTGAAGATCACGCTTCCCAGCAGCAGGCACCACCCCGCGGCGTCGATCCCCCGCAGCAGGCCGTGCAGCCGCCCCAGACCCACGGCCATCAGGGCGAGGCTGCCGTACATGAGATAGCGGGCCGCCGTCTCCCAGAGCTGCAGCTCCCGCGGCTCCAGGCGCGCCGCGAGCGCGTGCGCCCCGAACGCGCCGGCGATCACCGCGAGAGCGCCCCCCAGGGCGCCCAGGAAGAGCCAGCTCATGGTAGAGAGTCTCCTCTCAGGATCATCCCTTCCCAGGGGGACTCAGACGTCGCCGAGTCGGCGTACTGAAACGATCTTCTCGCGCGGGATCATCAGGTGGTCGTGCTTCTTCCAGAAGCCGAGCTGGGCGACGCGGCGGACGTACTCCTCCTTGGAGCGCCCGCCCTCGCCGTCGCGGTGGACGTCGGCCTCATGGAGGAAGATGCCGCGCTCGTCCATGTCGTCGCACCGGCCCACGACGATCTCGGGGCCGGTGGTGTCGACGATCACGGTGATGCCGTGCAACTCGCCCTTGTTCTGATGGAAGGTGCCCATTCTAGGTAGCCGGCACCGCGCAATGCTCGGCGAAGACCTGCGTCAGGTCGCGAGCCACCGAATGGGCGTCCCGCCCCTCGATGCGGTGGCGGGGCAGGAAGTAGACCAGCTCGCCGTCCTTGAAGAAGGCGACCGACGGGCTGCTCGGCGGGATGTCGGGGATGTAGGACCGGGCGCGCGCGGTGGCCTCCAGGTCCTGCCCCGCGAACACCGATGCCACGCGGTCGGGGCGGCGGTCCCCGTCGAGGGCCAGGCGCACGCCCGGGCGCGCCATACCGGCGGCGCAGCCGCAGACCGAATTGACCACCAGCATCGCCGTGCCGGACTTCTCGTTCATGAAGGCGTCCACCTCTTCGGGCGTCCGCAGCTCTTTCACGCCGGCGCTCGACAGCTCCTCGCGCATCGGCCGGACCAGCAGCTCACTGTAGGGCACTTTCGCACCTCCTTATTAGCGCCTGAGGCGCATGGGTGGCTATTGTACGTCCTGTCCCGTCAAAGGCCGAGAACAAGTTGAGGGGAGGGTGAATTTCCGGCCCGGCCGGAGCCCCTCTCCCGGAGCCGGGAGAGGGGCGGGGGTGAGGTCGGCCTACCGGAACCGGAGGGTCGCGCCGAGGCGGAAGACCCGCGGGCTGAGCTCCTCGTTGGGCTGGAAGAAGCGGCCGGCGTTGGCGTTGCGCTCCCGCTGGAGCACGTAGCTCTCGTTGAGCAGGTTGAAGCCGTCGACGCTCAGGGTCAGGTTGAAGTCGTTGAAGTGGAAGTCCTTGTCGATCCGGGCGTCGAACACGTAGACGTCCGGATTGCGGAAGGCGTCGATCGCCGCGAGTTGGACGTTGCGGCTGCCCACCGCGCCCCCCTTCTTGACGAAGGGCGGAGTGATGTACCCCTCGCGGCCGGTGACGTTGCCGGCGAGGTCGAACCCCCACGGACGGTCCGGCGCGACCTGGTAGATCCCGTTCAGGTTGAACGACCAGCGGGAGCCGGTGAAGACGTCCGACTTGTTGCCCCCCGACCGCTCGAAGTAGGGGCTGTTCTCGTCCGCGAACCCGGTCAGGTCGGTGACCGTGTCGGTGGGATCGTCATACTTCTTGTACTGGGAGCCGATCTGCCACTTCCAATCGTTGTAGGTGAAGTGCCCGCGGGCGCTCCAGCGGTTGGCGAGCCGCTTGGTGAAGCTCAGGGTCCCCCCCACGTACCGCTGCTTCCGGTCGCCGTTCGTGTACAAGGTGCCGCCGGTGGGGGTGAGCCCGTCCCGCAGATCGTAGACCGGCTTGGTCACGGTCTGGCCGTTCGGCAGCGTCGCGGTGACGGTGCCGGACTGCACCCAGTCGTCCCGGGTGGCGAGACGCGTGTTCCCCGACTCGTCAACGATGAAGTACCGCGCCTCGGGGATGTCATGGACGTCGCGGTAGGTCAGGGTGAGGCCCACCGCCAGGTTGGCGCCGAACCCCTGATCGACGCCGAAGGTGAGCTCGTCGGTCAGCGTCGGCCCGAGGTTGCGGTCGTTGACGCTCGGCGTGACCACCGATCCCGGGTTGGCCGGATCGATGTTGTAGGTGTAGGCGAACTGCAGCGACCCCACCTCGCTGGGATCGAGGATCAGGTTGTGGTTGGCGTCCTCGAAGTAGAAGTAGGCGTAGCTGTAGCCGAGGGGGTTGACGCGGGTGGCCAGCGGGAGCTGGCCGAGCTGCTCGGCGTAGCGCGAGAAGGTGCCGCGCAGCAGCGTCTGGCGGTCGTTCCCCAGGGCGTAGGTGATGCCGATGCGGGGCTCCAGGGTGTTCCAGTTGAACCCGCCGGCGTTGTTCCCCTTGAAGTCGATGGGGGGCAGCAGGCCCTGCGCCGCGTCCTGGCCCGCATCGAAAGCTGGGAGGTTCTTCAGGTACTGGCGGTCGTAGCGCACGCCGATGTTGGCCGTCATCCGGTTGAGGGTGACCGTGTCCTGCACCCAGGCCGCGCCGTAATCCGAGCGGATGTTCACCGTCCGGTTGCGGAAGAACTCGACCAGCGCCTGGTCGTCGTCCAGCCCGATGTAGGCGCCCGAGAAGACCCGGTTGCCGTGCGGCCAGACGGTGCCGGAATGGTTCTCCTGCTCGCGGAAGCTGCCGCCGAACTTCAGCTCGTGGCCGGCGCTGCCGGTGTTGAAGAAGTAGCTGGTGTCCAGCCGCGCCTGGTCGATCGTGGCGTCCTGCTTGAAGTCGTAGTCGGTGCCGCGGTGGACGCCGTCGGCGTCGACGATGATGAACGGCGTGAGGCCGCCCTCGGGAGCGAGGGTGAACTTGCCGGTGTCGCGCGACCAGAGGCCGGTGATCGACCAGTTGGAGGAGGCGAGGAAGGTGTCCTCGATCTTGTAGATGTCCTGCGGCGTGGTCTGGTCGTGCGTGGCCGCGGGCTCGCGGTCGGGGCCGGCGCCGCGCCCCTCCTTGAGCTTGTTGTTGGTCCAGTAGTGGAGGACGCCCGAGTTGGCCGGGCCGGTCTGGAAGTTGAGCTTGAAGTTGTAGTCCTCCAGCTTGGTCTTGTCGAGCTGGCCGCCCTGGGCGATGTTGCGGATGTCGCTGACGCCGTAGGCGCCCCAGATCCACAGGTGGTCCTTGAGCACCGGCCCGCCGACGTCGAGGCCGTACTCCTCCACCTTGTCGATCTTGTTGCCGTTCGGCAGGGCCGGCTTGGCCTGCAGGCTGCCGTCGGTGTCCAGGTAGCGGGCGTTGCCCCGCCACTCGTTGGTGCCCCGCTTGGTCACCTGGTTGATCGTCACGCCCGAGGTCTGCACCGTGACGTCGGCGCTCGACACCGTGAACTGGACCTCCTCGAAGGCCCCGAAGTCGAAGTAGGTGGCCGAGCCGCCCACCGCGTTCATGTCGGTGAGGATCACGCCGTCCACCGCGAAGGTGTTGTCGCGCGAGCCCGACCCCACCCCCAGGAAGTTGGACTGCTGGCCGCTCTCGTTGCCGCCGACGTTGATGCGGTCCACCAGCACGCCCGGCGCCTGGCTGAGCAGCGACCAGGGGTCACGGGCGGTCGGCACCTTGTCGAGCTCGACGGTCGAGACGTTGGACCCCTGGGTGATCCGCCGCTCGTCGAGGAGCGGGGCCTCGCCGGTGACCGTGATGACGTCCTTGATCGCGCCGGAGAGGGTGACCTCGATGCTCGTCTTGCCACCGATCTTGATGGTCAGGTCCGGGCGCTCGACGGTGGAGAACCCCTCCAGCTCGGCCCGCAGGGAGTAGGCCCCGGGGTACAGGTTGAGGAACCGGAACTGCCCCTTCGCGTCGCTCTGCTGCACCTGGGGAGCCCCCACGCCGGTGAGGGTGACGGTCACCCCGGGGAGCGGCTGCTTCTGATCGTCGATCACCGTGCCATACAGGTCGCCCGACTGCAACTGCGCGCGGACCGGTAAGGCCACCATCGCCAGCACCCACGCGGCCATCAGGACCAGCGCGAGACGCGTGCCTCTGCGCATGCTGTTACCCCCTTTCAAGGTCAAACCGAAGACGGATCTCCGAGACACCAGGGTCTCCTCAATTTTCTTGACGGGGATTATGCAACGAGACGGTGACAGATGCCACCTGCCGCCCCCTCAATACGGATCCGCGTCGATCACCCCGTTGTTGACGCTGCGCAGGTAGTACCCGTTCGACGGCCGGTTCCTGAGGTCGAAGGTGCCGCCGGCGGGAACTTTCCAGATCTTGTAGTTGGAGTAGGTCAGCGGCACCTTCGGCTGGCAGACCTCCGGCGCGTGGTCGGCGAGGATGAAGTAGGCGGGGCCGTCCCCCACCACCGTGGCGCGGCCGTTCTTGTCCACCTCCAGCGAGGTCGCCTCGTTCACCGCGACGCCCCAGGCCGTGGCCGCCTTGCCGTCCTGGATCTGGCGGGCCAGGAAGGCCAGGGTCCGCCCCATGCGGTCGCGGGTCACGAAGTGGGAGTCGGTGAGCGTGTCCTGCATGTTGGGCCAGTGGAAGAAGTCGTAGGTGAAGGTGATCGTGTGGTCGTAGGGGTTGGCCAGCGCGTCGCTCGACAGGGCCGAGCCGGTGCAGCCGTCATAGGTGAAGTCCCCCTGGATGGCGAGCCCGGCGCTGGTGCCGCCGACCCCTCCTCCCTTGGCGTAAACGTACTGGACGGCGCTCTCGACCTTGGTCCCCTTGAAGTACCGCACGTAGTCGCACTGGTCGCCCCCCGCGAAGAAGACCACCTCCGCGTTCTTGACCGTCGCCTCGACCTCCGGGGTGTCGGCGTCCTTGGCGCTGGTGATCACCAGGGTCTCGACCGAATCGACGCCGTTCATCGCGTAGATGTAGTCGTTGTAGCCGTTGGCGCCCGACGAGCGGAGGACGACCACGTCGATCTTGGTCGTGCAGGCCGCGCCCGTGCAGCCGCGCACCTGGTCGATGATCCACTGGAGGGCCGCGTCGACGTCGGTCCCGCCCCCTCCGAAGTCGTGGGCCGGCCCGGCCAGAGGGACGACCACGTCGGCGGCGTTGCCGGTCAGATAGCGGGTGACCTTGCCTTCAGCCGGAAGCGCGAGGATGGCGGCGAGCGCCAGCAGGGAGAACGTCTTTCGCATCGGTTTCCTCCTCCAGAGGTTTGGCCTTCACTCAACCCGGTGCGCCGGGGCCCCCGATCCGCGCCTGTGTTACGCTGGCGGGCGGTATTTCCGATCTCAACCACAGGCTGCGAGGGTCCGCCTCATGCGCGACAGCAAGCTGGTCCTGATCTTC
>QHVW01000745.1 GCA_003223675.1 Acidobacteriota bacterium | reverse complement strand
TGTCGGCCCGGAGGATGGCCTCGGGGTCGATCTCGCGCTTGTAGTTGGAATCGGCCCCCATGGCGATCACCAGCACCCCTTCGCGCAGCCATTCGCCGCGCACGATCGGCTCGTTGGCGTAGGTGGCCGTCACCAGGATGTCCGCCGGACGGGCGGCCTCCTCGGCATCGGCCTTCTCCTCGACCGTGAGATCGGGACGGCTGGCCCGCAATTCCTCGGCAAAGCGCCGCACGTTCGCGGGGGTGCGCCCCCAGGCGAGGACCCGGCGGATCCCTGAGCAGACGTGAAGGATGGCGTCCGTCTGCAGCCGCGCCTGGGCCCCCGAGCCGAAGATGGCCAGCGTCTCGGCGCCGGCGCGGGCGAGCGCCTGGGCCCCCACGGCGCCGGCGGCGGCGGTGCGGAGCTGGGTGATGTACGCCCGGTCCTCCAGCACCGCCAGCGGCTCGCCGTCGAGGGCGCTGAAGATCATGATCGCGCCGTTGATCGACGGCTTCGGCGGCACCTGCCGGGTGTTCTCCGGGAAGGTGGAGGCGACCTTCACCAGGCAGAAGTCGAAGGGCTCGACGTGCCCCGTCTTGATGTGCAGGGCCCCCTTCTGGCGCTGCGGCATCTCCAGGTGCTGCACGGGCGGGATGTTCGCGCCGCCGCGCGAATAGCTCTTGAAGGACTCCCGGACCGGAGCGATGACCTCCTCCAGCCGGACCAGGCCCCGGATCTCGTCGTAGGTGATGGTGCGCATCGGCAGGCTGTACCTCTCTCGGGCGTTATGCGCCCTCTTCTATGAGTGAGTGCGGGACGGGGGGGAGAGCGGGACCGGGACGGAGCTTTTAGCTGGCAGCTCAAAGCTGAAGCGGGACCGCTCCCCCCCGCGGGCGCAATTTCACAACCGCCCTCCACGCGCGTCTTTCGGGCAGACCTGGACCTAGATCCCCGAGCGAGCTCACCAGCGGAGACCTGACGCTGTGCTTCGCCTGCGAGCGGTCGTTCCAGCAGCTCGGACGAGACGTTCAAGGGAGGTGATCGGACCGCCGCGGAAAAACCTTACGACGATGTGAGTAGAGCGTGATTCTTCAAGGAACAGAAACTCGAAAGGAGCCTGACATGCCCATTACGTGCGATTTCCAAGTGACCAACCTGGTGACCCAGAACACCGGCCAGCGCGTCCTCGTCTTCCTCACGCCCACCGACGCCTCGGACGCCGAGGACTACAACTACTCCGCCTGGAAGATCCTGAATCCGGCGGCCAACGGCGGTACGCAGCCGTTCAGCTTCCAGGACGCGATCCAGCTCGCGGTGCAGGACCAGATGACCTTGAGCACCTCGCCCACGGTGGAGGTGCTGCCGAACCAGTCCTGGGTCGTGAGCAACGAAAACTACCAGGGCCCGGTGCTCTCGATGGTGGCCGCGGCGCCGCCGAGCTCGAAGCTGGTGGCGGTGAGCAACCAGACCGATCCGGCCATCCAGCTCAACAGCGTCTGGTCGGTGAACGGCAGCCCCATCGTGTCCCAGGGCGGGTTCAATCTCGGGACCACGCAGACGTTCCAGCTCAACCCCACGCTGTTCTTCATGGTGGCGGTCCCGACGCGGACCGGCTTCAACTGGCGGCTGCAGGAGTTCTCGGGCCAGTTCAAGTACATCGTCCCGCAGGGAGTGACCCAGGTGGACATCACCTGGTCGCGGCCCGGCGGCATGGCCGGCTCGGACGTCCTGACGTTCGATCCGCCGTCCGCGGCCGGCTTCTGAGGCACAACCGGCGAGCCGCCCTCGCGGGGGCGGCTCACCTTCCATTCATTTCATTCATCTTTCACCCCACGCCGAGCAGGGGGAGCTGGACGATGCCGACAATCGAGTTTCTTTTGAGCAACCATGTCGAAGCCGCCACGGCTCAGCGGGTCCTCGTGTTCCTCCGTCCGGATCCGTTGCAGGACCAGACCCTCTTCTACGCCTGGCAGACGCTGGGCCCTCCGCCGCGGGGGGGGAGCCAAGGGTTCTCGTTCGAGGGCCTCATCGCGGTCACCGCCGCCGAGGACCGCCCTCAGGGGAGCCGCTCCTCACGGCTGCCGATCCAACCCGGACAGGCCTTCACCGCCCGCCGGTTGAACGGTCAGGGACCGCAACTCTACCCCGCCTCCGGGCAAGACCAGAGTGGCGGCCCCGCCCGCGTGATCAACGGCGATCGCCAGAGCCTGCGCGTGACCTGGTAT
>QHVW01000744.1 GCA_003223675.1 Acidobacteriota bacterium | reverse complement strand
GGCGGCAATTCTTACGCCCAGGCCCGCCGCGGCGGTCCGCTACGATCAGGGGCAGCGCATCCAGGTCACCGGCATCGTCGCCGACGCCCAGGGGCAGCCGCTCGAAGGTCTCCGCGTGGTCCTGGAGGTCTCCCGGACCTACTTCAGCATGCGGAATCTCCGCCGGACCGCCGATCCCGACGTTCGGCGGGTGAGCGCCGTCACGGATGCCCGGGGGAACTACACGCTCGAGTGGCCGTGGGACAGCTACTTCAATCTCTTCGAGCTGGTGGCCGGGGTCCCCGTCCATTCTCGCCTGGAAAATGGGCGCGCGGGGGACACGGTGCAGGAGCTGGCGCGCCAGGAGATCACCCGCCGCGTGGAGGCGGGCTCTCCGGCGGTGGTGGCGGTCACCATCGACAACCGCCAGTTCCTAGACGCTTTCCGCCAGTTCCTGGCCTCGATCAAGACGGACGACCAGCGCAAGGTCTACCAGGAAATGGGCAAGCCGGACCGCGTCCGCAACGTGCAGTATCCAGGCTACCTGGAGTCCTCCTGGTGGTATTTCGAGGCCGGCCGGGTCTACCGGTTCCGCGACGGGCGCCTGGAGCAGGTCACGCCGTTCGATCCGGTGCGCGGTTTCTGAGCCCCTTTTGAGGAACAAGAAGAGGACCGACCCCGTGCCCAATCACCCTCTGGCGGACTCAGGCAGCTCCGGCCCCGCGGTCACCGCGGGGGCGCGCTCGGCCCTGGCGTCCCGTTTCATCGATCTGGTAGCGGACAAGCTGATCGCCACCGAGGCGGTCTTCCGCCATCACCTCAGCTCGGACGTGCCGTTCATCGAGAAGGCCGGCCGCTATCTGGCGGAAGGGGGCGGCAAGCGGGTGCGCCCCGCCCTGCTGCTGCTCGCCGCCCGCCTGCTGGGGCACGACGGCGAGGAGGAGGTCACCTACGCCGCCGTGGTCGAGCTGATCCACACGGCGACGCTGATCCATGACGACGTGATCGATCACGCGGCGCTGCGCCGGGCCCTCGCGCACGGCCAGGTGGAGATCATCCAGCGGCTCTGCGGCGCCACCCTCAAGATGACCGAGGGGGAGCTGCTCGCCTTCCAGCGGCTGGGCGCCGCGGACCTCAGCGTCGAGGAGTACTTCGAGATCATCGACCGCAAGACGGCCCACCTGTTCGCCGCCGCGGCGTCGATCCCCAGCCTGATCCCGCCGCAGCGTCCGGAGGCGGGGCAGGTGCTCTCCCGCTACGGCCGCTCGCTCGGCATCTGCTTCCAGCTCGTGGACGACCTGCTCGACTTCACGGCCCGCGAGAGCGATCTCGGCAAGCCCGTGCTCTCGGACCTCAAGGAGGGGAAGCTGACGCTCCCCCTGATCCTCCTGCTGCCGCGGGTGCAGGCCGCGCAGCGCCGGCTGGTGGAACGGGTGCTGGAGGACCGCAGCTTCACGCGGGTCTCGCCGCAGGAGATCCTCGATCTGGTGGCCGCGGAGGGGACGATCGAGGAGGTCACCGCCATGGCCGAGGAGTACGCGGCCGAGGCGAAGCGCGAGCTAGAGGTCTTTCCCCCGAGCGGCGCCCGGGAGGCGCTGGAGTTTGCTCCAGACTTCGTCCTCCACCGGCGTTCGTAGCGGGTGTAATCTAAAGCCATGAGTCGCTCAGCCGTCCTCAAGCTCCACTTCCGCAACGAAGAGACGCTCCGGCATCTGGAGCAGGCTGCCCATGAGCTCGGGATTTCGGCAGACGAGCTCGCCGAGGCTGCCATTGAAAGGGAGCTTGCTTCGATGGACGCAGGCCTCGGGAGCAAGCTCACCGGCATCCTGCATCGGCTCAAGGCGCATAAGCGGGGCCCCATCGAGCAGGACATTGCAGACTTTGCTCGTGGCGAGGTGGAGCTTGACGACCCCTTCCAAGGCAAACGCGTGAGCACCGACGATCCTCATGGCATAGGAGCCTTGTTTGCCCGTCGCCTGGAACGAGGATGATCCTCGGGACGAGGCTGTTTTAGTCCGAAATCTCAGCCAGGTTCTCCGCGAGCTCGTTCAGGGCTCACGCCTTCGGCAAGTGCCGTCCGTGGCGATGGCGCAAGAGTGGCACCGCAAGATCTATGAAGGGATACGACTTCCCGTCGCGTATTACGCTGGCGAGATCCGCGACAGCGACCCGAAGTTCCCAGAACTGGACGGATATGAGGTCCAAGTAGGCCGACACCTGGGGGTGCCATCGGCTCAGGTGCCTTCTGAGCTCGCCAACTATGAGGCAGCGTTACGCGA
Organism: Acidobacteriota bacterium; assembly: GCA_003223675.1. Classification (GTDB taxonomy): domain Bacteria; phylum Acidobacteriota; class Thermoanaerobaculia; order Multivoradales; family UBA5704; genus DATARR01. Next base: position 2,758 of record QHVW01000744.1, on the reverse strand, counting down.
GGCTGTCGCCGTGTTGGACAATGAGATCCCGATCTTCCGCTATCCGGACGATCCCGACCAGTTCCTTTCCCTCCTGACCCTCTTGGCCTACGCACACGGCGAGTGGGTCCGCATCCATCCTTTCGCCAACGGCAACGGCAGGACGGCTCGCCTGTGGGCGAACTGGTGCGCCCTCCGCTACAACCTTCCGGCCTTTGTCCGCCTCAAACCGATGCTCGACCAGTATCTCTCCCCGCGGCCGAGGCGAAGCGCGAGCTAGAGGTCTTTCCCCCGAGCGGCGCCCGGGAGGCGCTGGAGTTTGCTCCAGACTTCGTCCTCCACCGGCGTTCGTAGCGGCGGCCCCTGGATTCCGAACACCCGGTCCCGGATCGGCCGCGGAGGGCGCACCCGCCCCGGCGGCACCGGCCGGACCGCGGCCGCGGCCGGCCGCTTCAATCCCACCAGCAACGCGTAGCGGAAGCGGCGCGGGCGCGCGTCCAGCCACTCGGGCTCTCCCGGCATCACGAGGACGGCGGCGGTGGGACGCGCCGCCAGGGGATCGGGCGGCGTCTCGCCGGTGAACAGCAGGGCCATGCCGAGGTCTTTGGCGGGCGGCATCTCCAGCGTCAGGTACCCCTCGACCGTGCGGCCCCAGTCGTAGAGGACGGGCGAGCCCGGCGGGCGTCCGTCGGTCAGCCCGGCGGGGAGCGAGAGGGGCAGCATGGCGGCGGCGGGCAGGGGAGGGCCCATCTCCTCGCCGAGCAGCGGCCGGGGCGCGCTCACCTTGGGGCTCCCCCAGCGGCCGATCGGCGGATAGCCCCAGGCGAACGCGGGCTCTCCGGCGCCGATCGGCATCCACCCTCGCACCAGGCCGAGCTGGTGGGCCGGCAGGATGCGCCAGCCGTCATCCGTCCCCACGATCTGCCGGCCGGTCGCCTCGTCCACCAGGCTCGCCAGCAACCCACCCGTCCCATCGCCGCTCCGCAGCTCCACCAGCAGGCGGTTGCCGCCGGGCAGGAGCAGCGGGCCGGCCTCGTAGACGTCGAGGGGCGCGCCCGGCTCGAAGGCGCCGGCGCCGATCCGCTTGCCGTTCAGGGTGACGACGTACTCCTCGTCCGCCGTGATCATCAGCCGCGCCCGGGCCGTCGGGGAGCCCAGGCGGAAATCGCGGACGGCGTAGAAGGCGGTGGGGTTGTGGTCCAACTGATCGATCGGCTTCCAGATCCACCGCGCCGCCGCCGTGGGGAGCGATTGGGCCTGCAACACCGGGCGGAGGTGGGCGGCGGCCGCTAGGACGGCGATCATCAGGTAGGCGGCGAGCCACGCCCGGAGGCGGCGAATCGAGGCCGGGGACGGGAGGGGGGCGGGCACGGCGTGACTGTATACGAAGTCGATCGCCGGGACGTTGGAAGCAGGCCGGAGGAAGGATGACGGAATCCAGCGCCGGATCGCGCATACCTCCAAAGTGGGTGTCGCTTCGACTTCGATTCCCAGCCCATGACGGGCTGAGGTGACCAACAGAAAGGGACATGTCATGAAGAAGACCGAGATGAAGAAGCTGAGCCTTCACCGCGAGACCCTGGGGAGCCTCAACGATCTCAAGCTGGCCATGGTGCTGGGAGGTGACAGCCTGGCGAATAGCTGCGATCCGGGAACTTCCGTAAGGCGGTGTCCCACCTCCTGCCTCTGCTGAGCCTGGCCGGCAGGGTCCTGGCCGCGGCCCCTCGGCCCGGCCGGACCGTCCCGGCCTTGCGCCCTCCCCTCCTCCTCTCCGTTGACACCCCCCCACCGATCCCATTAGATTAGGTCGTGCACCCCTTCGCGTCCCCCACCCATTCAGGAACGTCGGGTATCGTGGGCGCGATCCCGGCCCGCTACGGGTCGACCCGCCTGCCAGGAAAGCCGCTGCTCCCCATCGCCGGAAGGCCGATGATCGAGCACGTCTACACCCGGGTGGCGCGGGCGCGCGGGCTGAGCCGGGTGGTGGTGCTGACCGACGACGAGCGGATCGCCCGCGCCGTGGAAGGCTTCGGCGGCGAGGTCGAGATGACCCCGGCCGACTGCGCCAGCGGCACCGACCGCATCGCCTGGGCCGCCCGCCGCTGGGACGCCGCGGCGATCATCAATATCCAGGGGGACGAGCCGCTGATCGACCCCGAGGAGATCTCGAGGATCGCCGGGCATCTCGCGGCGCACCCCGAGGATCCGGTGGTGACGCTGGCGACCCCGGCCGCGCCCGAGGAGATGGGGAATCCGAACGCGGTGAAGGTGGTGCTGGCGCAAGACGGCGCGGCGCTCTATTTCAGCCGCGCGCCCATCCCCTATCCCCGGCAGGAGGGGGGCTTCGCGCCGCTCAAGCACCTGGGGATCTACGGCTATCAGCGGGAGGCCCTGCTGCGCCTGGCCGCGCTGCCCCCCTCGCCGCTGGAGCGCAGCGAGTCGCTGGAGCAGCTCCGGGCGCTGGAGAATGGAATGGGCATCCGGGTGCTGATCGTTGACAGGGCGTCGATCGGCGTCGACACGGCGGAGGATCTGGAGCGGGTGGAACGAATCCTGACGGAACGCTGACGGAGGAGAGACTTTCATGGCGACCAAGTACATCTTCATCACCGGCGGAGTCGTTTCCTCCCTGGGCAAGGGGGTGGCCGCCTCCTCCGTCGGCGCGATCCTGGAGGCGCGCGGCTTCACGGTGACCCTGATGAAGTTCGACCCCTACATCAACGTCGATCCGGGCACCATGTCGCCCTACCAGCACGGCGAGGTGTTCGTGACCGACGAC
>QHVW01000152.1 GCA_003223675.1 Acidobacteriota bacterium | reverse complement strand
AGCAGCTCGAAGTTCTCGGTGAGCAGCCGCCCGATGTCGAACGAGACGCTCGACCGTTCGCGCGGCCGGGCGAAGCGCAGGAACCCCTTGATGGTGCGGTCGAGCCGGTGGCTCTCCTTGAGCAGGATCTCGATCAGCTTGCGCTGCGCCGGATCGCCGTCCACGCGGGAGGAGAGCATCTGGACCGAGCCCGAGATGGCCGCCAGGGGGTTGCCGATCTCGTGGGCCAGGCCGGCCGCCAGCTCGCCCACGGCCACCATGCGGTCCTTCATCCGCAGCTCCTCCTGGATGCGCCGCCAGCGGGTGAGGTCCTGGAAGATGAGGATGTACCCCCGGTGGTTGCCGAAGGCGTCGGTCAGCCGCGAGATGGTGAAGCCGACGTAGCGGGTGGCGCCGTCGCCGCGGGTGGTCTCGACCTCGGAGCGCATGCGCCCGGTCAGCTCGCTGGCGGCGGTCGCCTCCCGCCAGTGCTCGGTGGTGAACAGGCCGGACTGGTGGATGGGCTGCCCCACGAGGTCGGCCTCGGCGCGGCCCAGGATCTCCAGGCCCGCCAGGTTGGCGCTGGTGACCGTCCCCTCGAGGTCGGTGGTGATCAGGCCGCTGGTGATCGACTGGATGACGTCGCGGTGCACCACCTGGAGATCGGCCAGGTGCTCGGCCTTCTCCTCCAGCTCGCGCTCGGCGCGGGTGACGTTGTGGGCCAGGTAGTAGGTGAGCAGGGCCACGCCGTAGAAGCCGAAGCCGTGGACGGCGAGGTTGTAGAAGAGCCGCCCCAGGGAGACCGCCTCCTGCACGGGGATCGCCGGCTGCAGCCAGCGGTAGAAGAGGGCGACGTTCATGCCGCCGTAGAGCAGGAAGGCGATGCTGGCCACGATCACGCCGGCGCGGCGGCGCAGCAGGGTCGAGGCGACGGCGATGACGATCAGGTAGAGCAGCGAGAACGGGCTGGTGGCGCCGCCCAGGTAGTAGACCAGGAAGGTGATCAGGACGAGGTCGCCGACGAACTGGATGTAGGCCTGGGCCTCGGGGGAGCGCCGCAGCAGCCGCAGCAGGGCGATGTAGAACAGGGTGGCCACGAAGGAGGCGATCCCCAGCAGCCAGACGCGCGGCATCACCTCCATCTCGGGCGGTGGCGCCGGGGTCTGGGTGTGGGTGCGCGCGCTGGAGGCGCTGCTCAGCGCCGTCTCGCTGCCCTGCGGCGTGCCCGGCAACAGCCAGAGCTGGAAGAGGCCGAACGGGACCAGCACGCTGACGATCGCCACCACGCGGATGGCGATGTACCAGCGGAGCTGACGGGCCAGGGAGGTCATGGAGACACCGGTGCAGGGGCGGCCCCCAGCGGGCCGCCCCTACGTAGAAGACACGAGCCGTTCATCTGCGCCCGCGCCAGCCTTACCCGATCTTGCTCAGAATCGAGTAGAGCGGCAGGTACATCGCCGCGACGATCGTTCCGATGACGACGCCGAGGACGGTGATCATGACCGGCTCGATGAGCTTCATCAGGCCGGCCACCGCGGTGTCGACCTCCTCCTCATAGAAGTCGGCGATCTTCGAGAGCATCTGGTCGAGGGCGCCGGTCTGCTCGCCGACGTTGATCATCTGCACCACCATGCTGGGGAAGACCTTGGTCTGGGCGAGCGGCTCGCTGATGGTCTTGCCCTCCTCGACGCTCTTGCGGGTGGCCATCACGGCGTCCTCGATGATGGCGTTGCCGGCGGTCTTGGCGGTGATCTCCAGGCCGTCGAGGATGGGCACGCCCGAGGCGGTGAGGGTGCCCAGCGTGCGGCAGAAGCGGGCGACGGCGATCTTGCGCAGCAGCATGCCGATGATCGGGATCTTGAGCAGCAGGCCGTCGAGGATGCGCCGGCCGTGCGGCGTCCCGTGCCAGCGGTTGATCGCGAAGCAGCCGGCGGCGATGATGATGATGATGAAGATCGCATAGCTGCCCACGAAGTTGCTGGCGCCGATCACCATGCGGGTCAGGAACGGCATCTCGGAGCCGACGCCGGCGAAGAGCTGGGCGAACACCGGGATCACCTTCCACAGGATGACCCAGACCACCAGGGCGGCGATGATGATGATCGACACCGGGTAGATCAGCGCCGACTTGACCTGGCTGTTGAGCTTGACCGCCTTCTCGATGTAGGTCGAGAGGCGCTGCAGGATGATGTCGAGGATACCGCCCGACTCGCCGGCCGCCACCATGTTGGTGAACAGGGAGTCGAAGGCCTTGGGGTGCTTGCGCATGGCGTCGGCGAGCGAGGAGCCGGACTCGACGTCGGAGCGCACCTGCTGGATGACCGCCTGGAAGGTGCGGTTCTCCTCCTGGTCGCCGAGGATCTCCAGGCACTGCACGAGGGGCAGGCCGGCGTCGAGCATCACCGAGAACTGGCGGGTGAAGATGGCGATGCGCTTGGAGCCGATGCCGCGCGGGATGCGCGGGATCAGCTTGATCTCGCGCCCCTTCTCGCGCAGGCTGGTGATCTGGATCTGCTGGCGCCGCAGCACGGCCGCCGCGGCGTCGCGGGAGTCGGCCAGGAGCTGCCCCTCCTGGATCTGGCCGGACCGGGTCTTCCCTTTCCAAATGAAGCTGGGCATGCTTAAAGCTCCTCTACGCGGTCAGCGCGGGGTTGAGGCTGGCGGGGCCGCGGTTGATGATCTCCTGCAGCTCGTCCGGATAGGACGAGCGGGCGAGGGCCGTCTCCAGCGTGATCAGCCGTTTGAAGTACAGGGCGGCCAGCGACTGGTTGAAGGTCTGCATCCCGTGCTTGGCCTGGCCGGCCTGCATCATGCCGTAGATCTGGTGCACCTTGTCCTCGCGGATCAGGTTGCGGATGGCGGCGCTGGGGATCAGGATCTCCATCGCCATCGCGCGCCCCTTGCCCCCCGTCTTGGGGAGCAGGGCCTGGCAGATGATCCCCTCCAGCACCAGTGAGAGCTGGGCGCGGATCTGCGCCTGCTGGTGGGCCGGGAAGACGTCGATGATGCGGTTGATCGTCTGCGCCGCCGAGTTGGTGTGCAGGGTGGCGAAGGTCAGGTGGCCGGTCTCGGCGATGCGCAGCGCCGCCTCCACCGTCTCCAGGTCGCGCATCTCGCCGATCAGCACCACGTCCGGGTCCTGCCGCAGCGCCGAGCGCAGGGCCGCCGTGAAGCTGTAGGTGTCGGCGTTGACCTCGCGCTGGTTGACGATGCACTTCTTGTGGCTGTGCAGGTACTCGACCGGGTCCTCGATGGTGACGATGTGCTCGGCCCGCTCGCGGTTGATCTTGTCGATCATCGCGGCCAGCGTCGTCGACTTGCCGGAGCCGGTCGGCCCGGTCACCAGGATCAGGCCGCGCGGCTTCTCGCACAGCCGCTCGATGATCGTGGGCAGGCCCAGCTCGCGGAAGGTCTTGATCTCATAGGGGATCTGCCGGAACACCGCGGCGATGGCGCCGCGCTGGTGGAAGATGTTGGCCCGGAAGCGGGCCAGCCCCTTGATCCCGAAGGAGAGGTCGATCTCCAGGTTCTCCTCCAGCCGGTGCTTCTGGTTGTCGGTGAGGATCGAGTAGGCGAGCGCCTTCGTCTCCCCCGGCGTCATCGGCGGCAGGTTGAGCGCCCGCAACAGGCCGTCCACCCGCACTTGAGGAGGAGAGTTGGTGGTGATGTGGAGGTCCGAGCCCCCCTGCTCCACCATCGACTTCAACAACTGGTTCAATGTCGGCGGCATGACACCCGGCTCCGGCGATCGACTTTCAGCGAATTCGTTGGACAGACAAAAACTGGCACCAGTGTACACCATACAGGGCATAGATGAAAAGACATAAGCAAGCCGGGTCCGTGCCCTCTGGGGCCGTCAGCCCGGCCCGACTTTGCGGTAAGGTAGGAGCGTCAAGGCTTCGGAGGGCAGAACGCACCAGCCACCCCAATGGGCTGAAGCCGGGCAGCTCTCCGGCCTTGGTCCGACTTGCGGTAAGGTAGTTGCGTCATGAGCGAGCCTGTCAGCCATCACGAAGAAGAGGTCCTGGGCAAAGCCTACGACTCCCGGCTGATGCGCCGGCTGATCGCCTACGTGCGCCCCTACGGGGACATGGCGCTGGGCGCGCTCGGCCTGATCGTGCTCTCCTCCCTGCTCCAGCTCCTGGCGCCGCTGGCCACGGCGGTCGCCCTCGACCTCTTCATCCGCCCGCCCGGCTCGGCCGGCCAGGTGTCGGCGCCCAGCGCCGCGGTGCGCAACCTGCTGCTGGCGCGGGGGCTCGTCCCGGCGGACGTGGCGGTGTCCGGCCTGGCGGCGGTCGCGATCGGCTACTTCGCCATCCTGGCGCTCACCTTCTGCGCGCTCTACGCTCAGGGGTACGTGCTGCAGCTCATGGGGCAGTACATCATGAAGGACATGCGGGGGCAGATCTTCGGGCACCTCCAGCGGCTGCCCCTCGCCTTCTACGACCGCAACCCCATCGGCCGCCTGGTCACCCGGGTGACCACCGACGTCGACGCCCTGAACGAGATGTTCACCGCGGGGCTGGTGTCGATCTTCGGCGACGTGATGCTCCTGGCGGGCATCGTGGTGGTGCTCTTCTGGCTCGACTGGCGGCTGGCCCTGGTGGCCTTCTCGATCGTGCCGCTGCTCTTCACGCTGACCTCCTGGTTCCGCGTCCGGGTGCGCGACAGCTTCCGCGAGGTGCGGGTCAAGATCGCCCGCATCAACGCCTTCCTCCAGGAGCACATCACCGGCATGCCGGTGGTGCAGCTCTTCAACGGCGAGGCGCGGGCCGCGGCCGAGTTCGACCGCATCAACGCCGAGCACCGGGACGTCAACGTGCAGTCGATCGTCTACTACGCCATCTTCTACCCCGGCGTCGAGCTGATCTCGTCGGTCGGCGTCGGCATGCTGATCTGGATCGGCGGCGGGCGGGTGATCTCGGGGGCCGTCTCGATGGGCGCCCTGATCGCCTTCCTGCAGTACGCCCAGCGGTTCTACCAGCCGCTCTCGGACCTGTCGGAGAAGTACAATATCCTGCAGAGCGCGATGGCGAGCTCGGAGCGGATCTTCCGGCTGCTGGACACGCCGGTGACCATCGCCTCGCCCGCGGGGGCCTACAGCCCGGAGCGGGTGGCGGGAGACCTCGAGCTCGACGACGTCTGGTTCTCCTACAAGGAGGGTGAGCCGGTGCTCAAGGGGGTCTCCTTCCGGGTGCGGCCGGGCGAGACGCTCGCCGTGGTGGGCCACACCGGCGCCGGCAAGAGCACCCTCGCCAACCTCCTGCTGCGCTTCTACGACATCGAGTCCGGCGCGGTGCGGGTCGACGGCGTGGACGTGCGCCAGTGGGACCTCACCCGCCTGCGCCGCAGCATCGCCATGGTGCTCCAGGACGTCTTCCTCTTCTCCGGGTCGGTGGCGGCCAACATCCGGCTGGGGGAGGAGGGGATCGGCGACGAGCGGGTGCGCTGGGCGGCGGGTGAGGTGCACGCGCTGCCGTTCATCGAGCGTCTGGAGGGGGGGTTCGACGCGGTCGTCAAGGAGCGGGGCGCCGGGCTCTCGGTGGGGCAGAAGCAGCTCATCGCCTTCGCCCGCGCGCTGGCCTTCGACCCCAGCATCCTGATCCTGGACGAGGCGACCTCGTCGATCGACACCGAGACCGAGCAGCTCATCCAGAGGGCGCTCGAGCGGCTGCTCGCGGGGCGCACCAGCATCGTCATCGCCCACCGGCTGTCGACGATCCAGAAGGCGGACCGCATCCTGGTCCTCCACAAGGGGGAGGTCCGGGAGTACGGCACCCACCAGGAGCTGCTGGCGATGCGCGGCATCTACTACCGGCTCTACCTGCTCCAGTACAAGGACCAGGAGCTGGGGGGCGGGGTGGAGCGGACGATGGCGGCGGGGGCGTAGATCACCTTTGCCCGCCCTGGAGGGGCGGATATTCACCAGCCTGGGGTTTCAACCCCAGGCGGGGGGCCGGGCTCGGATCGGACGGATCGGTCCGATCGGACGGATCTGAGCCAGCATGTGGCGCGCCTCGTTGTCGAGGGTGACGTCGCGCAGCTCGGTGTACCCCTCGCCGCGGAACAGCTCCAGGATCTCGGGCACGGTGTGGCGGTACTGGTAGCGGGGGCTGTAGTTGTCGAACATCTGGACGGCGCGCTCGCGGGCGGTCGCCTTCGGCGGGGCGGGCTCGCCGCGCAGGAGGTGCATCAGCCGGGAGAGCCCCGCGTGCACCGGGGTGGCGGCGTAGCAGAGGCCGTAGAGGAGCCCCATCGGCAGGCGGGTGGTCACCGCCCGCAGCGAGACGTTGATGAGGTGGATCCACCGCGGCCGCCGGCGGTAGAGCTGCACGTAGAGCTTGCCGCCCGGCTTGACCGCCGTGCTGATCGAGCGGAAGGCCCGGTAGGTGCTCGGCGTGTGGTGGAGCACGCCCGAGGTGTGCACCAGGTCGAAGCCGCGCGGCAGCAGCGGCAGCTCCAGGAGGTTGCCCTGCAGATAGTGGACCTTGTGCGAGACGGGGAACCCCTTTTCGAACAGGCGCCGGCGGGCGTTCTCCACGCTGCGGCTGAAGTCCATGGCCACGATCTCGGGGCCGTATTCGGCCACCGCCCGCGTCAGCTCGCCGTTGCCGCAGCCGCCGTCGAGGAGGGTCGAGCCCCGCAGCTCCCGGGGGGTGGTGTCGAGGTTGTAGAGGAATTCGCGCTTGCGCAGGCCGGCGTCGTCCTTGAACCAGGTGGCGTCCCCCTCCCGGTAGAGAGTCCACTGGAGGCCGAAGCTCCGCGAGCTGCGGCGGTCGCCCCCGGGTACCGCGGCCGACTTCGTAACCCCCGCCAGACCGTGGCGGGCGAAGAAATCGGGATACTCCTCGCGGGCGTTGCGGATCATTCTGGGGATGCCGTCGATGATGGGGTAGACCAGGCCGCAGGCGCAGGAGAGGGCCCCTTCCAGGATCTCCTCGCGATAGCAGGAATGGCAGTCCGGCGGCGGCGCGATATCGCCGGGCCGGGCCACGCCGTGCCGGCCGCAGTAGAAGGAGCAGGCCGGCGACTCGACCGGCGACGGGAGCTCCACCTTTCCTTCCTGGAAGACGTCGAGCCGCGGCCGTTCGCCGCACTGGGGGCAGAGGATCCAATCGAGCAGGCGTTTTTTCATGATGAGGGCCTCCCCGCTGCGCGGGCCTGGATGCTGCGAGCGATCGTGAATGCAACGCATGGGCCATCCCCAGCCAGGTTCCCCTCTCCCGGACGGTGGGAGGGCGATGGGAGGGGCCAGGGGTGAGGTTTCGGCGCGCTTCTTGCACCACCGGCCAACCGCTGGTGAGCCGTTTCACTCGTTTGGAGGAATCTTGGGTATGAAGACCCTGGCCCTATCGCGAATCGCCGCCGTTCTGCTCGTCCTGTTGTGCGGAGCGGCCTCCGCCCAGACGGCTACTACGCGGACCGAGCAGGACCCGCCGAACGCCTACCAGATCGGCCTCGGCGACGTGCTGGAGGTCTCCGTCTGGAAGAACCCGGAGCTCACGGTGACCGTGCCGGTGCGCCCGGACGGCCGCATCTCGGTGCCGCTGCTGGGCGACGTGCAGGCGGCGGGCATGACGCCGCTGGCCCTGAAAGCAACGCTGACCGACGGCTACAAGGAGTACGTGACGGCGCCGGGGGTCTCGGTGGTGGTCAAGGAGATCCACTCGCGCAAGATCTACGTCACCGGCGAGGTGGCCCACCCCGGGACCTACGATCTGGAGCCGCGGGGGAAGCTGATGCAGGCGCTGGCCCTGGCGGGCGGCCTCACCCCCTACGCCAGGGGGCGCGTGGTCCTGCTGCGCGACGGCCGGGACGGCCGGCAGGAGAAGCGGATGGAGGTCGAGCTCAAGTCCATCATCAACGGCAAGAAGCCCGAGGACAACATCCTCCTCCAGCCCGGCGACACGCTGGTCGTCCCCTGAGAAGGGATCATCTCGCTCCGGCTGGGACGTCTCTACGGCTTTATGCCCACGCATCCTTTAAATATATTTACCAATCCTCCTGCCAATTCGAGGCTGGTTCCAAGACGGTTCCAGCCCGGGCGAAAAAAATACACGCGCGTTGCAAGAGCGGCGGCGAAAACCGGGCTCAGCCGCTCTCTCCTCCTCGGAAATCCGGCGCCCGCGCTGCGGGGCGCGCTCACTGGCACCCCTCTTGCAATTTCCTCCGGCCGCACAGGACTTCGTTTGAAGGACCTCGATCCTGAGCAGCCAGGAAGCATCGAGTAAAGGAAGCATCTCGTAGGACGGCTTGGCAGGTGGCCGGGAACCGGTTCTCACGAGGCATACACCAGGGTAAACAGGTCGGCTGAAGCCCGCGAGGGCGCCATGCTGCGGAGCTCGGAGAGGTGGTTGGGAGTGACCCTGGGATGCCGTGGAACCGGCCGAATGTTCGAATTCGCGCCGGTTTTGGCGTCTTAGGGAGAGAGAGACGTGAGACGACCTCAAAGAGCGGCTGCTGAGATGAGCTGGAGGCGCATCGGTCCCATGGGGCTGCTCCTCATCCTGCTCGCCGGACCCGCCGGAGCGCAGGCGCCGGGCCGCCTCAACGTCGTGCTCGAAGGGGATACGGGAGTCCGCGACGACGGCAACTACGGCCCCCAGCAGGACCCCGCCCTCCAGCAGAGCCGGACGGTGGGGCGGCTGGGGCTCGGCCTCCGGCTCTCCTACGCCCTCGAACGGTTGAGCCTGGCGCTCGGCTACTCCCCGTACTACGAGCGGACGCTCGACGGCTCCGGCCTCTCCGGCACCACCCACCGGCTCGACTTCGGCCTGATCGGTGACCTCAACCGCCAGTTGCGCCTCAACGTCCGGGAGAACCTGATCTCCACTCCCAACGTCGATCTCTACGCGCCGGTCACCACGCCGCAGACCACGGTGGTGACCCGGCAGGGCAACCAGCTCAGCCATCTCCTGGACGTCTCCCTGGATCAGACCTTCAGCCGGCACGCCTCGATGCTCTTCGGCGTCACGCACTCCCTGCGCCGCTACGAGGACCCCAACCTGATCGATTCCGAGACGCTGGGCGCCCGCCTGGGCGCCGCGTTCGAGCTGGCCCGGGGGAGCCGCCTGGAGGCGGCGCTGGGGGCCGACCGCTACGACTACCGGCAGCGGGGGAGCTCCGGCGTGGTGACGCTGGGGCTCGCCTACGCGACCGACCTCGGCCGCGACAACCACCTGCGGCTGGAGGGCGGCGCCTACTCCGAGCGCTCGGATCTCCGCGCGGCCAACCTGCCGTCCGTGGGCCTGCGCGTCCGGCAGAACGAGACGGGGTGGCGCGGCGGGCTCCAGCTCGCCCGCGACGAGCGGCTCTTCCACTGGACGCTGGGCGCCAGCCACGACATTTCGCCGGGCGCCGGCCTCGGCTACGCGGTGACGGCGGACAACGGCTTCCTCGGGCTCTCGACGGCGATCGGCCGGCGGCTGGCGCTGGGGCTCGACGGCAACGTCTCGCGGCAGCGCAATCTTCCCTTTGAGGTTGCATCCGGCCAGAGCGACCGCCGGACCCTGACCGAATTCGCCGCGGGCACGGCGCGCGCCGACTGGACCTTCGCGCCGGGGTACCGCCTGGAGGGGGGCTACTCCCGCATCTGGCAGCGCGCCCAGGTGGCGCCCTTCGCCAATCTCTCCTATGCCCGCTATTACGTGAACCTGGCTTTCCGCCTCTACAACTCGGGGGAGACCCCGCTGGAGCCGGCGACCCTGGGGAGGCCGACCACCAATGAAAAATCTGACTCTCAGTGATCTGACCCGGGCCGTCTGGCGGCGCCGCGTCTGGTTCCTGGTGCCGCTCCTGCTCGGCCTGGTGGCGGCCGTCTGGGCCCTGCGGGTGCTGCCCAGGACCTACCGGGCCTCGACCCTGGTGCTGGTCGAGCCGCAGAAGGTGCCCGCCGACTATGTCAAGCCGACGATCGCCACCAGCATCGAGGAGCGGCTGCGCACCATCGAGCCGCAGATCAAGAACCGCGACAACCTGGCGCGGATCATCCATGAGATGGACCTCTATCCGGAGCTGACGCGCCAGGGCTTCCTGGAAGGCGCCATCGCCCGGGCGCGCCGCGACCTGACGATCCAGCTCCAGGGGAACACCTTCCGCATCTACTTCGAGGGGCGCGAACCGGTGCAGGCCGCGCGCACGGCCAACCGGGTGGCGGAGAGCTTCATCGAGAGCAACCTGACGCTGCGGGCGAGCCAGGCCCAGGGGACCTCCTCGTTCCTGGAGACCGAGCTGGAGAAGACCAAGAGCCGCCTGGAGGTGCAGGAGGCCAAGATCGCCGAGTTCAAGCGCCAGAACCTGGGGGACCTCCCCGAGCAGCGCGACACCAACCTGCGCAGCGTCGAGCAGCTCCAGACCAAGCTGGAGATCAACATGGACGCGCTCGACAAGGCCGAGACGCGCCGGCTCCTCTTGCAGAGCCAGATGGCCGAGCTGCGCAACCAGCAGAGCGGCTCCCGGCGCTCGACCCTGGCGGCCCTGGGGGTGGCCCCCGCCGCGCCCGACCAGCCGTCGCGCCTCGACCAGCTCCGGGCGCAGCTCGCCGAGCTGCGCGCCCGCTACACCTGGAGAAGAGCCAGAAGACGGCGCCCCCCGCGAGCGCGGCTTCCGCCGCGACCCCTCCCAGGGCCGACGAAACCGACGCGGCGCCGAAGATCGATCCCATGCTCAAGACCGAGCTGGCCTCGGTCGACCTGGAGATCCGCAGCCTCAAGGCCGAGCGCGAGCGCATCCTGGGGGACATCGCGCGGGTCCAGGGGCGGCTGGAGAACGTGCCGCGGGTCGAGCAGGAGCTGCTGTCGCTGACCCGCGACTACGACAACATCAAGAATTCCTACGAGTCGCTGCTCGACAAGCGGCTGAACGCCCGGCTCTACGAGAACCTGGAGAAGAGCCAGCAGGGGGAGAGCTTCACGATCATCGAGCGGGCGCTGCCGCCGACCTCTCCCTACGGCCCTAACAAGCTCCTGGTGCTGGGCCTGGGGCTGATCGCCGGCGGCCTGATGGGCCTGCTGGCGGCCCTGCTGCGCGAGCGCTCGGACCACACCTATCCGGACGTCGAGTCGTTGCAGCAGGCCTTCCCCGGCTTGCCCGTGCTGGCCACCATTCCCGTCTTCCAGAGCGCCCGGAGCGCGTCTCGGACCAGGAGGAGATGACACCGATGGATATGTCGTTGCGGACCGAGAGGCCCCCGAGGATCCACCGCGAGCTCGCGGCGTCGCGCCGCGTCCAGCTCAGCGAGGACGCGCCGGTGGTCAGCCACATGGACAAGCCGACCTTCGTGGCCGAGCAGTACCGGAGCCTCGCCGTGCAGATCGAGGAGCGCATCAGCCCGCTCGGCACCCGGGGGTACACGCTGACCGTGACCAGCCCGGAGGAGGGGGCGGGCAAGACGCTGACCAGCCTCAACCTGGCCCTCACCCTCACCCGCGGCGAGGAGCGGCGCGTGCTGCTGCTCGAAGGGGACCTCTGGCGCCCGCAGCTCCACACCTACTTCGTCCCGGAGCGGCCCGACCGGCCGGGGTTGCAGCAGGTGCTCGAGCGGGGGACCACGGTCGCCGACGCCGTGGTCACGCTGGAGGGGAGCAGCCTCGACGTGCTGCTCGCCGGGGCGTCCGAGGTGTCGGGCGACCTGATGTCGGGCCGGCGGATGTCGGAGGTGCTCAGCGAGGTGCGCGCCGCCTACGAGATCGTGGTGATCGATTCGCCGCCGATGACGCTGCTGGCCAGCGCCCGGTCGCTCGCCGCGCGCTCGGACGGCGTGGTGATGGTGGTGCGGGCGGGGCAGAGCAAGCGGCACGACATCGAGAAGACGCTCGCGGCCCTCGGGCCCGAGAAGCTCATCGGAGCGGTGCTCAACTTCGCGCCCATTTCGGGGCGGGGGTACCGCGGGTACTACTAGCCCGGGAGGGTTGAGGCGATGATCCGACTGTTCAACCGTTACTGGGCCCTGCCGGCGGCCGTCTCGCTGACCGCCGAAGGGCTGCTGCTGCTCGCGGCGGTGCCGCTCGCCATCCAGCTCCGTCTGGGGATGGGCCCGGGCCAGTTGCCGCCGCGCTCCACGGTCCTGACCGACGCGCTGGCCTTCACAATCATCGGCCTGCTCTGCCTCTACGCCAACAGCCTCTACGACTTCGGGGAACGGCTGTCGAGCCGGGACCTGCTGATCCGGCTGCTGCGCGCCTTCTCGGTGCTGGCGGTCGCCTCCTGGGCGCTCTATTTCGTGATCCCCGACGTGCAGACCGGCCGCGGCGTCTTCGCCCTGGCGCTGGTCTTCGGCATGTCCTTCGTGCTCGCCTGGCGCGTGGTGCTGCGCTGGCTCCTCCGCTCGGAGGGGTTCGCCGAGCGGGTGATGATCGTCGGCTCCGACAACAAGGCGATCGACATCGCCCGCGAGATCCTGGCGCGCAAGCACCTCGGCTATCGCGTCGTGGGTTTCCTCGACGACGACCCTGCCCTGCAGGGGGTGAGCCTGATCAATCCGCGCGTCATCGGCACCACGGCCCAGGCGTGCGACCTCGCCCTCCAGCACGGCGTCACCCGCGTGGTGGTGGCCGCCATGGAACGCGGGCACCTCAGCATGGACGCCCTGCTGGCGTGCAAGACCAACGGCATCCGCGTGCAGGAGGGGTACAGCTACTACGAGCAGCTCACCGGCAAGATCATGGTCGAGGGGCTGCGCAAGTCGTGGCTGATCTTCTCGGACGGCTTCGTGGTCTCGCGCGGCACGCTGTTCGCCAAGCGCCTGCTCGACGTCCTGGTGGCCTCGCTCGGGCTGATCCTGGCGTTGCCGTTCATGCTGCTGGTGGCCCTCGCCGTGCGGCTCGATTCACCCGGCCCCGTGTTCTTCCGCCAGGAGCGGTTGGGGCGCGGCGGCCGGCCGTTCACGCTGTGGAAATTCCGCTCCATGCGCACCGACGCCGAGGCGGGCGGCGCCCGCTGGGCCGTCGCGGGGGACCCGCGGGTCACCCGCGTGGGGCGCTTCATCCGCAAGACCCGCCTCGACGAGCTGCCGCAGCTCTGGAACGTGCTCGTGGGCGACATGAGCCTGGTGGGCCCGCGCCCCGAGCGCCGGATGTTCGTCGACCAGCTCAAGGAGCAGTGCCCCTGGTACGAGCAGCGGCTGGTGATCCGTCCGGGCCTGACCGGCTGGGCCCAGGTCAAGGCGCCGTACGCCTCCACCTTCGAGGAGTCGATCGAGAAGCTCAAGCTCGACCTCTACTACATCAAGAATCTCTCGCTGTTCCTGGACATCTCGATCCTGCTCTCCACGGCCAGGATCGTGCTGCTGGGACGAGGTGCCCGATGAACGAGCCGACCCCTCTCCTGCGGCATGTGGCGCGCGCCGGCCTGCGCGTGCTCTACCTCTGCCACCGTGTGCCCTACCCGCCGGACAAGGGGGAGAAGATCCGCGCCTACCACCAGATCCGCGCCCTCTCCGAGCGCCACCGGGTGAGCGTGCTGGCGCTCTGCGACGGGCCCGTCCCCGACCTCGCGCCGCTGGCGGCGATGTGCGAGCGGGTCGAGGTCTTCCCCCTGAGCCGGCCGGCCTCCTACGCGCGCGCGGCGCTGGGAGCCTGGCGCCCGCGCCCGCTCTCGCTGTCGTTCTTCGAGTCGCGGGAGATGGCGGAGCGGGTGCGCGAGCTGGCCCGCCGCGAGCGCTTCGACGTGGCCGTCGTCTACTGCTCGTCGATGGCCCCCTACGCGGCGCTGGCGCCGGACGTGCCGGCGGTGCTGGACATGGTGGACGTCGATTCGGCGAAGTGGGCCCAGTACGCCCGCTTCGCGCCGCTCGCCCTGCGGCCGGTCTACGCCCTGGAGGCGCGGCGGCTGCGGCGCTACGAGGCGTCGCTCGCCGGCCGTTTCCAGCGCATCGCCTTCGCCACCGGCAACGAGACCCGGCTGTACAAGGCGAGCGCGCCGGCGGCCAAAGCCGTCACCCTGCTCAACGGCGTGGACGTCGACTTCTTCCAGCCGCTCGACCTGCCCAAGGCGTCCAAGCCCACGCTGGTCTTCACCGGCCAGATGGACTACTTCGCCAACGTCGACGGGGTGACCCATTTCGCGCGCGAGGTCTTCCCGCGCCTGCGGCAGCGCTTCCCCGAGATCGAGCTGCTGATCGTGGGGCGCTCGCCGGTGGCGGCGGTGCGCGACCTCGGCGAGCTGCCGGGGGTGCAGGTGACCGGCGCGGTGGGGGACGTGCGCCCCTTCCTGGCCCGCGCCTGGGTGTTCGTGGCGCCGTTGCGCATCGCCCAGGGGGTGCAGAACAAGGTGCTGGAGGCGATCGCCTCGCACCTGCCGGTGGTGTGCACGGAGCGCGTGCTGGCGGGGTTGGCCGACGGCGGCTTCCGCAGCGGCCGGGACCTCCTGGCCGCCGCCACGGACGAGGGGATGGAACGGGCCGTGGCCGCGCTGATCGCGGACGAGCGCGAGCGCGAGCGCCTGGCCGACGGCGCGCGCCAGCGGCTGCTCGCCACCTACCGCTGGGCCCCCAACCTCGACCGCTTCGAGGAGCTGGTCGGCGCCGTGGCGCGGCCGCCGGCGGGCTCCCCCGCGCTGCCGGTGGAGAGCCGGCGCGCCGAGGAGGAGGCCGCGGCCCCGGGCGCCGCGGCGCTGGAGGCGCGGCGTGCGTGACCTGATCGTCATCGGCATCGTCTTCGCCTCGCTGCCGGTGATCGTCTTCCGCCCCTTCTTCGGGCTGCTGGTCTACGGCTGGCTGGCCTACATGCGGCCGCAGGACATGGCCTGGGGGGCCTCGCGCACCCTGCCGCTCTCGCAGGTGGTGGCGGTGGCGCTGGCGGTCGGGCTGGTGATCGCGCTCGGCCGCGAGCGCTGGCTGACGCTCAGGGTGCAGACCGTGCTGCTCCTCCTGCTCGCCGGCTGGATCAGCATCACGGTGGTCACCGCCGTGCTGCCCGACGTCTCGATCGACATGTACGGCTACTACTGGAAGGCGATCGCCATCAGCGTGATCACCACCGGGCTGGTGCTCGACCGCCAGCGCTTCCGCGCCCTGGTGCTGCTGATCGTCTTCTCGATCGGCTTCCTGGGCGCCAAGCGCGGCCTGATCGGCCTGGTGAGCGGCGGCGCCCGCTACTACGACGGGCCGGGCGGCTTCATGTCGGACAACAACAGCTTCGCCATGGTCCTCAACATGATCCTGCCGCTGCTGGCGGCGGTCATCCTCACCGAGAAGCAGCGCTACCTCAAGATCGCGGCCTGGGTGGTCGCCGCTCTCTGCGTGGCCACCACCCTGTTCACCTTCTCGCGCGGGGGCCTGCTCACGCTGGCCGCCGTCCTGCCGCTGCTCATCTGGCGCTCGCGCCACCGGGTGACTGTGACGCTGGCGGTGCTGCTGGGGCTGGCGGCCTTCCACGCCTGGACCTCCGACCGCTTCACCCAGGACTACGTCGAGCGGGCGCAGACGATCTCCGACTACCAGGAGGACCGCTCGGCCATGGGTCGGCTCAACGCCTGGCAGACCTCCTGGGGGGTGTTCCTCGACTATCCGGTGTTCGGCGTCGGGCCGAACAACCTGGAGGTGGTCTACCGCGCCTACTCGCCCGAGCCGCAGCGCTTCCGGGTGTCGCACAACGCCTTCCTGCAGATCCTCTGCGAGTGCGGCCTGCCGGCGCTGCTGCTCTTCCTGGCCGCGATCGGCTCAGGCCTGTGGAGCCTGCGGCGGACGCAGCGGGCGGCGGCGCGGGATTCCTGGGTCGAGGTCTACGCCCGCATGCTCCAGATCTCGCTCCTCGCCTACCTGATCGGCAGCATGTTTCTCAGCACGGCCTACTCCGAGCTGCTCTACCAGATCATCGCCATGAGCGTGTGCCTGGAGGTGATCGCGCGCGCCGAGGCGGGAGAGGCGGCGGCGGCGCCCGTCCCCGTAGCCATGGCGCCGTGGTGGAAACAGCCCCTCGCGACCGCCGTGGCGAGGAGGGCCTGACCGATGTGCGGGATCGCCGGCCTCTTCCATTATGCCGAGCCCGCCCTGGCGGCGCGCGAGACGGTGGCCCGCATGGTGGCTCCCCTGCGCCACCGCGGCCCGGACGACCAGGGGGTCCATCTCGCCGGCACCATGGGGCTCGGCCACGCCCGGCTGTCGATCATCGACGTGGCCGGCGGCCACCAGCCGATCTTCAACGAGGACCGCACGGTGGCGGTCGTCTGCAACGGCGAGATCTACAACCACCGTGAGCTGCGCCAGGGGCTGGAGGAACGGGGGCACCGCTTCGCCACCCGCTCGGACACCGAGGTGATCGTCCACCTCTGGGAGGAGCTGGGGGCCGGCTGCGTCGAGCGGCTGGCCGGCATGTTCGCCCTGGCGGTGGCCGACTTCCGCCGCCGCAAGCTCCTGCTGGCCCGCGACCGCGTGGGCAAGAAGCCTCTCTTCCTGGCCGACGACGGCCGCCGGCTGGGCTTCGCCTCCGAGCTCAAGTCGCTGCTCGCCGCCGGCCTCATCCGGCCGGAGATCGACCCGCAAGCGCTCGACCTCTACCTCGCCTACGGCTACGTGCCGGCGCCGTGGACCATCTTCCGCGGCGCCACCAAGCTCTCCGCCGGCCATCTGGCGCTGGTGGACGAGCGGGGCGCGCGCGTCGAGCGCTACTGGGACGTACCGACCGAAGAGGCGCAGGACGCCGGCCCGGCCGCCGACGGCCGGCTGGCCGCCGAGCTCGAGCGGCTCCTGTCCACGGCCGTGCGCGACCGCCTGGAGAGCGACGTGCCGCTGGGCGCCTTCCTCTCCGGCGGGCTCGACTCCGGGACCATCGTCTCGCTGATGAGCGAGGCCGGCTCACGTCCCGTGCGCACCCACACCGTGGGCTTCGCCGACCGCGCCGCCGACGAGCGGGAGGACGCCGCGGCGGTGGCGCGGGCCCTGGGCGCCGACCACGTGGAGACCGAGGTGCGGCCCGACCTCATGGACGTGCTGCCGCGCATCGCCTGGCACCTCGACGAGCCGTTCGCCGATCCGTCGTCCGTGCCTACCTGGTACGTGTCGCGCGAGACCCGGCGGCGGGTGACGGTGGCCCTCTCGGGCGACGGCGGCGACGAGCTGTTCGCCGGCTATGGCGAGAAGTACGCCATGCACCTGATGGAGGAGCGCCTCCGCTCCTTCGTCCCCGCGCCCCTGCGCCGCGGCCTCTTCCCGGCGCTCGGCCGGCGCTGGCCCCGCTCGGCCCGGCTCCCCCGGGCCCTGCGGCTGGGCGGGCTGTTCCGCAATCTCTCTGTCGAAGCCCCCCGCTCCTGGGACTTCGACCGCCGCCTGATCCCGCCCCATCTGGAGGAGCGGCTGCTCGGCGGGCGGCGGCGCTGCGATCCGTTCGTGGCCATCGAGCCGCACCTCGCCCGGGCGCCCAGGGAGCCGCTCGCCCGCGCGCTCTATCTCGATCTCAAGACCTGGCTGGCCGACGACGGCTTGGTCAAGGTGGACCGCATGAGCATGGCCCACTCCCTGGAGGTGCGCTGCCCGCTGCTCGACCACCGGATCATCGAATTCGCGGCGCGCCTGCCCGCGCGCCTGAAGCTCGCCAGTACTACCGCCGGTACCACCACCAAGGTCCTGCTGCGTAAGGTGGCGGCGCGGCGGTTGCCGGCCGAGATCCTGGCGCGGCCCAAGCGGGGGTTCGCGCCGCCGGTGTCCCGCTGGCTGCGGGAGGACCTGCGGGACCTCTCGCGCGACCTGCTGCTGGCCCCCGACGCCTTCGGCCGCGATCTCTTCGAGCGGCGGGAGGTCGAGCGGCTGCTGGACGACCACGCGGCGCGCCGGCTGGAGGCGGGGTGGGCGCTCTGGACGCTGCTGATGCTGGAGGTCTGGGGGCGCGAGGTGGCCCGTCCGTCCAGCCTGGCCAGCTTGGAGGAGGTGCGATATGCGGTCTGAAGGCCGGCTCAAGGTGCTCCTCTTCAGCATGGTCTTCCCCAATGCCGCGCAGCCGCATTACGGCGTGTTCGTGCGCGAGCGGATGCGTGGCCTGCCCGCCGACGTCGAGGTCCGCGTGGTGGCCCCCACCCCCTGGTTCCCGTTCGTGGCGAGGCTCCTCCCCGGCCTCCGGCCGGCGGTGCCGCGCGAGGAGGTCCAGGAGGGGATCCAGGTGCTGCACCCGCGCTTCCTCTCCTTCCCGGGCTTCCTGAAGTGCCTGGACGGCCTCCTGATGTTCCTCGGGGCGCTGCCGACCGTGATCCGGCTGCGCCGCGACTTCCGCTGCGAGCTGATCGACGCCCACTTCGTCTATCCGGAAGGGCTGGCGGCGGCCCTCCTCGGGCTCGTCCTGCGGGTGCCCTTGACGATCACCCTGCGCGGCATGCTGCCCCTGCTGGTCCCCTTCCGCCTCCGCCGGCCGCAGCTCCGGTTCGCCTTGAAACGGGCGGTGCGGGTGATCGCCGTCTCCGAGTCGCTCAAGCGAGACGCGGTGGCATTGGGGGTACCGGCGGAGAAGGTGCGGGTGATCGAGAACGGGATCGACCCACAGGTCTTCCGGCCGATCGACCGCGTCGAGGCGCGGCGGGCTCTGGGGCTGCCGAAATACGGGCCGCTCCTGGTCTCGGTGGGCACGCTGGCGCCGCGCAAGGGGTTCCACCTGGTGATGGAGGCCATGGCGCGGCTCAAGCGGCGCTGGCCCACGCTGCGCTTCGCCATCGTCGGCGGCGACGGCCCCGAGGGGGCGATGGGGGCCGAGCTGCGGCAGCTCGCCGCGAGGATGAAGATGGAGAATCGCGTCATCTTCGCCGGCCCGCGCCAGCGCGAGGAGCTGGCCGTCTGGTACAGCGCGGCGAACCTCTTCGTGCTGGCCACGGCCCATGAAGGGTGCCCCAACGTGGTGCTGGAGGCGCTCGCCTGCGGCACGCCGGTGGTGGCCACGCCGGTGGGGAACATCCCCGAGCTGATCGATTCCCCCGCGGTGGGCCTGGTGGTGGAGCGGACCGTGGAGGCCCTCGTCGCCGGGCTCGACCAGGCCCTGGAGCGCGACTGGGACCGCGACCGGGTGCGCGCCCGCGTGGCGGACCGCACCTGGGAGGCGGTGGGGCGCGAGGTGGCCGAGGAGCTGAGAGCGGCGGCCGGCGGCACCCCTCCGCTCGCGATGGGGGTGCGGGCCCAGGAGGTCACGCCGTGAGGATCCTCTACCACCACCGCACCCGCGCCGCCGACGCGCAGGGCATCCACATCGCCGAGATCCAGCGCGCCTTCCGCCTGCGCGGCCACGAGGTGCGCGAGGTGGCGCTGGTGGAGGCCGGAGCCGAGGCCAGGGCCGATGCCGAGGGGGGCGAGGCGCGCGGTCTCGCCGGGCTCGCCTCCCGCGCCGCGGCCCGCATGCCGGCCGCGGCCAAGGAGGGGCTGGAGCTCGCCTACAACGCGGTGGCCTACCGGCGCCTCTCCAAGGCCATCCGCGATTTCCGGCCCGACTTCGTCTACGAGCGCTACGCGGCCAACACCTTCGCGGGCCTCGCCGCCGCGCGCCGGCACGGCGTCCCCTTCGTGCTGGAGGTCAACTCGCCGCTGGCGCAGGAGAAGGCCGAGCACGGCGGCCTGGTCTTCCGCGGCGTCACGCGGCGCATCGAGCGCCGCCTCTGCGCCGGAGCGGACGTCACCCTCGCCGTCACCCGCGTCCTGGCCGGCATCCTCGAAGAGCAGGGCGTGCCTCCCGGCAAGATCGTGGTGATGCCGAACGGCGTCCGCCGCGAATTCGGCACCGGCGGGGACGGCGCGGCCTTCCGCCGCAAGCTCGGCATCCCGCCGGACGCGGTCGTGGCCGGCTTCGTGGGCTGGTTCCGCGCCTGGCACGGTCTCGAAAGGCTGCTGGAGGTGGCGGGCTCCTCCGAATGGCGGGAGGCCGGGATTCACCTCGTGCTGGCCGGCGACGGCCCGGCCATGCCCGCCCTGCGCGAGATGCGCGCCGCCTCGCCCGACCTGGAGCGCCGGGTGGCCCTCTGCGGCCCGGTGCCGCGCGGCGAGATCGAGTCGGCGCTGGCGGCGTTCGACGTCGCCGTGCAGCCGGCGGTCACCCCCTACGCCTGCCCGATGAAGATCCTGGAGTACATGGCCGCCGGCCGCGCCATCGTGGCGCCGGGATCGGCCAACGTCCGCGAGCTTCTTGACTCCGGCGAGACGGCGCTGCTCTGCCCGGGCGGCGCCAATCCGGAGGCCGGGGACCTGGGCGCCGCCGTGCTGACCCTGGCGCGCGACGGGGAGCTGCGGGCCCGTCTGGGAGAGGCCGCCCGCGCCAGCCTCCTCCAGCGGGGGTACCTGTGGGAGGAGAACGCGCGGCGGGTCGAAGAGCTGGTCGTGGCGGCCCGACGGCCCGCGGCCGTAGCCATACGCAACGAGGAGGCGACACCGTGTTGAACGCGTTTTCGGTCGACGTCGAGGATTACTTCCAGGTCAACGCATTCGAGCGGGCGATCCCACGGGCCTCCTGGGGCTCCTTCGAGCCGCGGGTGGAGCGCAACACGCGGCGGCTGCTCGATCTCTGCGCCGAATACGGCGTGCGCGGCACCTTCTTCACCCTCGGCTGGGTGGCCGAGCGCTGGCCCGGCCTGGTGCGCGAGATCCGCGACGCCGGCCACGAGCTGGCCACCCACGGCCAGGACCACCGCCAGGTCACGGCCATGACCCCCGGGCAATTCCGCGCGGACGTCCGCCGCTCCAAGCGGACCATCGAGGACGCCGCCGGCGTCGAGGTCATCGGCTACCGCGCCCCCAGCTACTCGATCGTGCGCGAGACGATGTGGGCGGTCGACGTCCTGGCCGAGGAGGGGTTCCGCTACGACTCCAGCATCTTCCCGATCCATCACGACCGCTACGGCATCCCGGACTTCCCGCGCTTCCCGCGGCCGCTGCGCGGCGGTGTCTTGCAGGAGTTTCCGATCTCGACGATCCGCGTGGGCCGCACCAACCTGCCGTTCGTGGGCGGCGGCTATCTGCGCCACTTCCCGATGTCGTTCATCCGCTGGGGGATGCGCTGGCTCAACCAGCGCGAGCGGCGCCCCGCCGTGGTCTACGTCCATCCGTGGGAGATCGATCCCGGCCAGCCGGTGCAGCCGGTCGGGGTCCTCACCCGCCTGCGCCACTACCGCAACCTCGGCCTCACCGAGGGGCGGCTGGCCCGGCTCTTCTCCGAGTACAGCTTCACGACCTGCCGGGAGATTCTGGCCTTATGAGCGCCGAGCCCCTCGTCTATACCGATCTCGACCACCCCCGTTGGCCTGTAGCTGTACAGTCGCCGGTTTCAGTCGAGATTCTCCCTGACCATCGCGAGGCCGAGTGGGACCGCTACGCGCGGAGCGCGCCGGGGGCCACCTTCTTCCATCAGCTCAACTGGCGCTGGCTGGTCGAGCGCACCTTCGGCCACCGCGCTCACTACCTGACGGCCCTGCGCGACGGGCATATCGCCGGCGTGCTGCCGCTCTTCGAGCTGAAGAGCCTGCTCTTCGGCCACTCGCTGGTGTCGATCCCCTTCGCCATCGGCGGCGGCCTGGTGGCGGACGACGAGCCCGCGGAGAGAGCATTGCTGGCCGCCGCCAAGGACCTCGCCCGCGAGCTGCGGGTGGACTACCTGGAGCTGCGCTCGGAGACCCCGCTCGACGATCCCGAGCTGCTCACCAAAAACCTTTACGTCACCTTCCGGGCCGACCTCACTTTGGGCGAGGAGGCGCTCCTCAAGAAGATGGAGCGCAAGCGCCGGCAGATGATGAATTATGTCGCCAAGGCGCCGTTCGAGCACCGGATCGCCGGCCTGGAGGAGCTGCCGCTCTTCTACCGGCTGTTCTGCGAGAGCATGCGCCATCACGGCACGCCGGTCTATCCCAAGCTCTTCCTGCGCGAGATCCTCGACCGGCATCCGGCGCACAGCAACCTTTTCTTCGTGCACCACGCGGGCAAGCCGGTGGCGGCGGTGCTCAACCTCCTCTTCCGCGACGTGGTGATGCCCTTCTACGCGGGGGCGGACCGCACGGAGAAGCCGCGCGGCGTCGACGAGTACCTCTATCTCTCGATCATGCGCTGGGGGCGGGAGAACGGCTTCCGCGCGTTCGACTTCGGCCGCAGCAAGCGCGAGACGGGAGCCTATAAATTCAAGGCCAAATGGGGAATGGACGAGGTCCCCCTCGGCTACCAGTACTACCTCGTCAAGGCCAAAGGGCTGCCGAACGTCAGCCCGGCCAATCCGAAATACCAGCGGGCGATCCGGATCTGGCAGCGGCTGCCGCTGCCCGTCACCCGCCTGCTGGGGCCGTCGATCGTCAAGAGGGTGCCATGAATCCGGTCTTGGGTCCTGGATCTTGGGTCTTGGACGGGAACGAGCGCCTGCCACGCCGCCCGTGGGACTCCAGCCCCGGGGCTCGCGCGGCGGGGCTCTCCGTCCTGGGACCCAACATTCAGGATCCAAGACCATGGACGTGACCATCGTCGTGCCGCTCTACAACGAGGAGGAGAGCGTCGAGGTGCTCTACCGGGAGGTATGCGCCGCGGCCGGCCGGTTGGAGAGGAGCTGGGAGCTCCTGCTCGTCGACGACGGCAGCACCGACGGCACGGCGGGCAAGCTCAGGGAGATCTGCGCGCTCGACCCGCGCGTGCGGGCCCTCCGCTTCCGCCGCAACTACGGGCAGACGGCGGCCCTCCAGGCGGGATTCGATCACGCCGAGGGGAAGATCGTGATCACCCTCGACGGCGACCTCCAGAACGATCCCGGCGATTTCGGGCTCCTCCTCGACACCCTCGATCAGGGATACGACGTGGTCTCCGGCTGGCGGCGGGACCGCAAGGACCGGCTGCTCTCGCGCCGCGTCCCGTCCGTGGCCGCCAACTGGCTGATCGGCGCCCTGACGGGCGTCCGCATCCACGACAACGGCTGCACCCTCAAGGCCTACCGCGCGGAGGTGGTCAAGCGGGCCCGCCTCTACGCCGAGATGCACCGCTTCCTCACCCCCATGATGTCGCTCTCCGGCTCGCGCTGGCACGAGGTGGCGGTCAACCACCGCCCCCGCCGGTTCGGCCGCAGCAAATACGGCATCTCGCGGATCTGGAAGGTTTTCCTCGACCTGCTGACGGTCAAGATGCTGCTCGGCTTCACCTTGCGGCCGGCCAAGTGGTTCGCGGCGCTCGCCGTCCCCTTCCTGATCGGCACGCTGCTGGCCTTCGCCGCCAGCGTCTACATCGACCTCGCGGTGGCGCCCGGGCACCGGTATCCACTCGTCTTCCCCGCCATTACGCTCCTCTTCGCCTTCGCTTTCACTCACCTGTTGATCGTCGGCCTCTTCTCGGAGCTGGTGGTCCGGCTGGGGGACTTCCGGCCCGGCGAGACGGCGATCCCATCCCCCTCGGAGGGACGCCCATGAGGACGCGCTGGTCGCGGGGAGAGCCGGACGTCTCGGTGGTGATCCCGGTGGTCGAGCGCCACGGCGATCTCGCGCAGCTCTACGGGGAATTCGCCGCCGAGCTGGCGCGGCTCGGGCTGACCGCGGAATTCATCTTCGTGGTCGACGAGCACCTGCGCGGCGCCGTGCCCGCGCTGCGCGAGATCCAGGCGCTTGCGGAGCAGCCGATCGACGTCGTGCTCCTGGGCGGCCCGTTCGGCGAGTCGGCCGCCCTCACCACCGGCTTCAACCGGGCGCGCGCCGAGCGCATCGTCACCCTCGCCTCCTACTTCCAGGTGGAGCCGGTGGGGCTCGGGGCCGCGCTCCAGGCCCTGGACGAGGGCGCCGACCTGGTGGCCGGCCGGCGCCATCCGCGCATCGACTCGCCGTTCAACCGCCTGCAGACGCGGCTGTTCCACGGCATCGTCCATCAGCTCACGCACACCGGTTTTCACGACCTGAGCTGCGGCTTCAAGGTGATGCGGCGGCGGGTGGCGCGCGAGCTGAGCCTCTACGGCGGCCTGCACCGCTTCATCCCCCTGCTGGCGCTCCACCGCGGCTTCGCCGTGCGGGAGATCCCCCTGCCCCAGCGGCGGGAGGACTGCGCCACCCGCTACTTCGGACGCCCACCTACGTGGGACGGCTGCTCGACATCCTCAACGTCTTCTTCCTCACCAGGTTCACTCGCACGCCGCTGCGCTTCTTCGGGCTGCTGGGGGCCGGCCTCTTCTCGCTCGGCTTCGCGATCGATCTCGTGGCCGTGCTCGAAAAGGTTTTCTTCGCCACCGGCCTCTCGGACCGCGCCGTGCTGCTGCTCGGCGTGCTGCTCATGGTGCTGGGCGTGCAGACGCTCTCGCTGGGCCTGATCGGCGAGATCATCATCTTCACCCACGCGCGCCACGTCCGCGATTACCGGATCGCCGAGGTGATCCGCAATCCTCCCCGCCCGGACCTCGCGCCGGTCCCCCAGGCGCCCGGGCTCGACGACACGGGGATGGGAGGCGCCCTCCAGGCGTCCTGAGCGAAAGGAGCGACGACGAGCGTGTGCGGCATCTGCGGTGAGTGGAACCTTTCGGGCGCCGGCCCCAAAGCGCTTGAGCGGATGAGCGACGCCCTCGTCCACCGCGGGCCGGACGATCAGGGCGCCGTGCTCCTCGGCGAGGCCGGCCTCGCCATGCGCCGCCTGGCGATCATCGACTTGGCGCGCGGCCACCAGCCGATCGCCAACGAGGACGCCAGCGCCTGGATCGTCTGCAACGGCGAGATCTACAACTACCGCGAGCTGCGGCGCGACCTCGCGAGCCGCGGCCATTTCTTCAAGACCAACAGCGACACCGAGGTCATCCTCCATCTCTACGAGGACCGCGGCGAGCGCGTGGTCGAGGACCTGCGGGGCATGTTCGCCTTCGCCATCTGGGACGCGCGGCGGCGCAAGCTCCTGCTGGCGCGCGACCGTTTCGGCCAGAAGCCCCTGTTCTGGCGCTTCGACGGCCGGCGTTTCCTGTTCGCCTCCGAGATCAAGGCGCTCCTCGCCGGCGCCGGGCCCGAGGCGCCGGGCCCCGAGCTCGACCTGCGCTCGCTCGACGAGTATCTGACCCTGCGCTTCATCCCCAGCCCGCGCACCCTCTTCCAGGGCATCCACAAGCTCCCCCCCGCGCACCTGCTGGTGCTCGACGCCTCCGCGATCGAGCCGCCGCGGGCCGGGCCTCTGGCGCTGGCGCCGGCGCCGGCCATCGAGGTGCGGCGCTACTGGCAGTTGCGCTACACCCCCAAGCGGAGCGACCGCGAGGCTGATCTCGTGGAAGAGGTGCGCGAGGGGGTCCGCGACGCCGTCGAGTCCCATCTGATCGCCGACGTCCCCGTGGGCGCCTATCTCTCGGGCGGCATGGATTCGAGCCTGATCGTGGCCCTGATGGCCGAGAGCCTGGCCGAACGGCGCGACGCGCCCGTGCCCACCTTCGCCGTGGGCGTCGAGGACCAGGATTTCAACGAGCTCCCCTACGCCCGGCTGGTGGCCGAGCGCTGCGGCACCGAGCACCACGAGGAGATCGTCTGGCCCGACATGGTCGAGCTGCTGCCGGCGATGATCCGCCACCTCGACGAGCCCTCGGACCCCATCGCGGCCTGCATGGACCACGCGGCCGCCCTCGCCTCCCGCCACGTCAAGGTCGTGCTCACCGGCGACGGCGGCGACGAGGTCTTCGCCGGCTACGACCGCTACTTCGGCTTCCGCTGGGTGAATCTCTACGCCGCCCTGCCCGAGGCGGCGCGGCGCTGGCTGCTGGGGCCCGCCATCTACGCCCTGCCTGACACCGCCGGCTACAAGACCGTGGCCCAGAAGGCCCGCTGGGTGCACGACCTCTCCTTCTACGAAGGGGGGCGGCGCTACGCCCAGGCCACGGCGTTCTTCCGCTTCGGCCACCAGGGCAAGGGAGGGCTCTACGCGCCCGACGTCGCCGGGCAGCTGGCCGACCTCGATCCCATGGAGTCGGTCATCCGCGGCTTCGACGAGGCCGTGGCGCGCGACGACCTCGACCGCATGCTGCAGGCGGACGTCGCCACCCGGCTGCCCGAGCACTCGCTGATGCTCTCCGACCGCATGACCATGGCGCGCGGCCTGGAGGCGCGCTCCCCCTTCCTCGACCACCGCCTGGCCGAGCTCGTGGCCACGGTGCCTACCAGCCTCAAGATGCGGGGTCGGACCCTCAAGTACCTGCTGCGCCGGGTGGCCGCCCCCTACCTTCCCCAGGCCATCCTCCAGCGGCCCAAGCAGGGGTTCATGTTCCCTCTCGGCTACTGGATGAAAGGGCCGCTCCTGCCCGTGCTCCGGCATCTGCTCGCCTCCTCGGCGCTGATCGAGGAGGGGATCTTCCGCCGCGAGCCGGTCGAGCGGCTGATCGCGGAGCACGTCGCGGCCCGGGCCGACCATCACGCGCGGCTCTGGATGATCCTCAACGTCGAGATCTGGTACCGCATGTACGTGCGGAGCGAGCGCCTGGAGGACCTCACCGGCCGGCTGCGCGAGCGGCTGGGGTCGGCGGCCTAGGATGATGAGGATCCCCCGCGGCTTAAGCCTCGCGCTGCGCCTCGCGGTCTCGGCTGCCCTGGTCGCCTGGATCCTGCGCCGGACGCCGTTCCAGGAGGCGGGCGCCGCCTTCCGCTCGGCCGATCTCCGCTTCGTCCTGCTGGCGCTGGGGCTCCAACTGCTCGACACCCTGGTGAGCGTCCGCCGCTGGCGCCTGCTGATCCGCGCCCAGGGGGGCGAGGCATCGTTCCCCGGCCTCGTCCGCGCCTACTTCGTGGGGATCTTCTTCAACAACCTCCTCCCCTCGACGATCGGCGGCGACACCGTGCGCGTGGTCCACACCGCCCGCTCCGGGGTGGGGCGGGCCAAGGCGTTGGCGACCATCTTCGTCGACCGCTTCCTGGGGCTGCTGGCGCTGCTGCTCTTCGCCATCGTAGGGGCCCTCGCCTCCGGACGGCTCACCTGGATGATGGCCGGCGCCGCCGCCCTGGGGCTCGCCGCCGGGCTCCTGTTCCTCCATCGGAAGCTGCAATGGCAGTGGGACGTGCTGGCCCGCGCCTCCGGCTGGTCGCTGCTGCTTCAGACCTCGGTCGTGCTCGGCGGCTGGTGCCTGGCCCGCTCCCTGCACGTGCCCATCCCCATGCCGTATTTCTTCCTGATCGTGCCGCTGGCCCTGATCGTGATGATGCTTCCCGTCTCGATCAACGCCATCGGCGTGCGGGAGAACGTCTGGGCCTTCTTCTTCGCCGCCTTCGGCGTCCCCGCGGCCCTGGGGGTCGCGGTCGCCTGGCTCTCCTACGGCCTGGTGCTCGCGCAGGCGCTGATCGGCGGCGCCATCTACGCTTTGGGCCGGCTGCCGCGTTCCCGGGTGGTGGAGGAGGTGGCCCTATGAGGATCCTCCTGCTCGCCCCCCACCCCTTCTTTCAACTGCGCGGCACGCCGATCGCCGAGCGGGCGCTCCTCCAGGTGCTCACCGCCGAAGGGCACGAGGTGGACGTCCTGACCTTCCCCGAGGGGGAGGATCCGGACCTCCCCAACTGCCGGATTCACCGTGTCGCGGCCCCGGCCTGGGCGCGTGGTGTGCGGCCCGGCTTCTCGCTGAAGAAGCTGATCTGCGACGCCTCGATGCTCGGCCGCGTCCTGCGCATGGCCCGCCGGGGGCGCTACGACGTCGTCCACGCGGTGGAGGAGGCGGCCTTCATGGCCCTGCTGGTGAAGCGGATCTTCGGCGTCCCCTACATCTACGACATGGACTCGGGGCTGTCCCGGTCGATGCTGGACCGCTTCCCGGCGTTGCAAGCGGTGCGCTTCCTGCTCGACGCCTGCGAGCGCTGGGCCGTGCGCGCGAGCTGCGGCACCCTGGCCGGCTGCCGCGCCCTGGAGGCCCAGGCCCGCGCCTGGCACCCTGACGGGCTGATCGCGCCGCTGGAGGACGTCTCCCTGGCCGACGGCACGGCGGAGGCCCCGGACCTGATCCCCGAGGCGTGGCGGCGCGATCCCATCGTGCTCTACGTGGGCAACCTCGCGCCCTACCAGGGGGTCGACCTGCTGCTCGCCGGTTTCGCCCGCGTGCTGCCCGAGGTGCCGCGCGCCAGGCTGGTCATCATGACCGGGAGCCACGACCGGGTCCCACATTACCGGAGCCTGGCCGAGGAGCTGGAGATCGCCGGCAGCGTCGGCTTCGCCGGACCGCGACCCGTCGAGGCGCTGGGGGCCTGCCTGCGCCAGGCGACCGTGCAGGTGTCGCCGCGCGTCCACGGCGACAACACGCCGATGAAGATCTTCTCCTGCCTGGGCTCGGGGCGACCCCTGCTCGCCACCCGTCTGCTGAGCCACACCCAGGTGCTCGACGACAGCGTGGCGCTCCTCGTCGAGCCCGAGCCCGCGGCTCTGGGCGAGGGGCTCGCGCGCCTCCTCAAAGATCCGGATCTGCGGGAGCGGCTGGCGGCCAACGCCCTTCAGCTAGCGCAGCGGGAATTCACGCCCGAGGCCTTCCGCCGGAAGCTCCTCGCCTTCTATGACGCCGTCGCCAATCGCATCGCGGAGAAAGGGAACGATGGACAGACAGCGGGATTCGAAGCTCGAGCCACGGGCGGTGGCTGAGGCCCTCGCCAAGGCGCCGGACGCCGCCGCGCTCCAGCGCGCGCTCCTCCCCCTGGATCTGGAGAAGCTCACCAGCAACGAGGTGAGCCTCCTCTCCCGGACCCTCCTGGCCCGTCCCGGAGAGCCGGACGTCCGCATCGCCTACCTCGCCAACTTCACCCTCGATCCGCTGCCGCGCTGGGTCGACCTCTGTTTCGCCCGCGAGCGGCTGCGCGCCGCGCACTACATCGAGAGCACCGGCCAATATGTCGAGGAGGTGCTGGGGGACGAGACCGGCCTCGCCGCCTTCGCTCCCCACCTCGTGCTGCTCGCCCTCTCCCTCCGCCGGCTGCGGCCGGAGGCCTGGACCCGCTTCGCCGCGCTCTCGCCCGCCGAGCGCCGCGATCTCCGCGAGGAGGTCGCCTCCCACGTCGAATCCTGGGCGCTGGCGGCGCTCGACCGCACCCCCGCCACCCTGCTGGTGGCCAACTTCCCCGGGCCCGCGCAGCCGGCCTTCGGCGTGGCGGACCTCAACGCCGAATACGGCGAGACCGAATTCTTCCTCGATCTCAATCTCGACCTCCTGCGCCGCTTCAAGGGGCACCCGCGCGTCCAGATCTTCGATCTCGACCGCCTGGCCTCCCGCTTCGGCAAGGACCGCGTCCGCGACCGCCGCATGGACTACCTGGCCCAGATGGAGTGGAGCTTCCCCTTCCTGGGCTGCGTGGCCGCGGAGCTGGCGCGCCACGCCCGGGCGGCGCGCGGCCAGGGGCGCAAAGGCCTGGTGCTCGACCTCGACACCCTGTGGGCGGGAGCGCTGGCGGAGGACGGCCCGGCCGGCGTCCGCATCGGCGCCGGCGACCCCGAGGGGGAGGCGTTCCTCGACTTCCAGCGCCGCCTGAAGGCCCTCCAGGCCCAGGGGGTGCTGCTCGCGGCGTGCAGCCGGAGCAACCGCGGCGACGTGCGCGAGGTCTTCGACAGCCGGCCCGAGATGCCGCTCCAACTCGACGACCTCACCGCCCTGGACCTCTCCTGGCAACCCCGACACGAGGGGGTGAGGAAGATGGCCGCCACGCTCGGCCTCGACACTTCAAGCCTCGTCTTCATGGACGCCAATCCGGCCGAGGTGAGCCTGGTCCAGCAGATGCTCCCCGAGGTGAAGGCCGTCCTGCTCCCCGCCGATCCGGCCGATCTCACCGCCGCGCTCGACCGGCTGACCGATTTCGAGCGGACGTCCGTCTCCCCCGCGGAGGATGCGTGGCCGCTGGGCCAGCACCGTGAATGCGCGGCCCCGCGGCCCGCCGTGGGCGATCTCGGCTCCTGTCTCGCCACCCTGCGCACCGAGCTCGCGATCACCCGCGCCAGGCGGGGCGACCTGCCGCGGATCCACCAGCTCTTCACCCGCGCCAGCCAGCTCAACCTCACGAGCCCGCGCTATACGCCGTCCGAGGTCGAGCGTTTCATCGCCTCGCCCATCTGCGAGCTCTGGATGGTGCGCGCCCGCGACCGCTTCGGCGATCAGGGGACGGTCGGCGCCATCCTCCTGCGGCGCGACGGCCGCATCGTCTACATCGACAGCTTCCTGATGAGCTGCCGCGTCATGGGGCGGGGGATCGAGACGGCGATGATGAACCACGTCAAGCACCGCCTCCTCGACGAGCCCGGCCACCTGGAGCTGCGCGGCCGCTACCTCCCGACCCCCCGCAACAAGCCCGTCGAGACCTTCTACGACGACCAGGGCTTCCGCCTCCTCGAACGCCGCGACAGCGGCGAGAAGCTCTACGTCCTCCGCCGCACCGAGGCGCGGGAGAGGCCCTGCGAGTGGATCGAGGTGGTGCAGGACGGGGTGGCGCTGGGGATGTGGTGAATCAGTAAGCCAAGCAGGCGTCGATGTCTTCCTCCTCGAGAGAGGGATACTGGCGCAGGATCTCCT
>QHVW01000743.1 GCA_003223675.1 Acidobacteriota bacterium | reverse complement strand
GTAGACGCCCGGGCCCTGGGTGGTGAACAGCATCGTCTCGACCGTCTGGCCGGCAAGGGTGGCCAGGGTGCGGTTCACCGCCTCGGTGGCGCGGCGGGCGGCGGCCCCCCGCGGGGTCTGGTGGAAGAGCCGCAGCAGGGCCTGCTCGCTCTCGGCGCCGTGCACCCGCCGCACCCGCCCGGTCTGGAGGGTCATCTCCAGGATCTGCTCCAGACGGCCGAGCTGGCTCTCCTCCACCCCGCCCGCGTCCACGGCCGCCGCCAGCTCCTCCCAGGGGGTGCGGGTCTGGGGATCGCGCAACGACACGACCAGCGTCGCCAGCTCCTCCAGCAGGACCTCCCGCTGGACGGCGTCGATCGCCAGCGCGGCCTCCGTCGCCGCCGCGCTCAACGGACGGTCCTCAGCGGGCTCTGGTGCCGGGAGTGCGTCAGGGCCTCGAGCTCGTGCTCGAAGGCGCCGGTCTCCACGGGGCAGTGGATGCCGCACTCCTTGGGCGCGTTGGTCTCCCACCACCAGCGGCCGGCCCGCGGGTCCTCCCCCGGCTTGGTGGCGCGCGTGCAGGGGGTGCAGCCGATGCTGGTGTACCCCTGGGCGTAGAGCGGGTGCACGGGGACGTCGTACTTCTCGTTGTAGGCCTTGACCTCGTCGAGGGTCCAGTCGGCCAGGGGGCTGATCTTGGCCAGGCCGCCGTGCTCGTGATCGACCTCGATCTTGCGGATGTTGGCCCGGCTCGCCCACTGGTCGCGCCGCAGGCCGGTGATCCAGGCGTCGAGCCCTTCGAGCACGCCGCGGATCGGCTCGACCTTGCGCACGTTGCAGCAGTGGAAGCGCGCCTGCACGCTCTTCTGGAAGAGGTTGGGGCCGAGGCGCCGGACCATGGTCTCCACCTGGGCCGCGTCGGGGAAGTAGACCTCGACCTCGATGCCGTAGCGCTGCCGCACCATCTCCATCACGTCGTAGGTCTCCTGGGGGAGCCGGCCGGTGTCGACGGTGAAGAGGCGGACGTGGTTGTCGATCCGCCAGGCCATGTCGAGGATCGCCATCCCCTCGGCCTGGAAGCTGGTGCAGATCGCCACCTGCGAGCCCCAGCGCTCCAGCGTCCAGGCGATGACCTCCTGCGGCGTGGCATCGTCGTCTCAATCTTCCTTTCTATGCCTCGGCGGCGACGGCCTCGGCCGTGGCCTCCTGGCCCATCCCGAGGACAGTGAGCTCCTCGTCGGAATGGCGGGTGAAGAATTGCTGGATGCGCTCCCCTTCCTGGCGTCCGTCGAGATAGGCACGGAACAAGCGCTCGATGACGAGATGGACCTCGCTGCCCGGCACCCGCTTGAGCACCGGCCGGCCGATGGCGGCGTCCCGGCCCAGGCCGCCGCGCAGA
Organism: Acidobacteriota bacterium; assembly: GCA_003223675.1. Lineage (GTDB taxonomy): Bacteria > Acidobacteriota > Thermoanaerobaculia > Multivoradales > UBA5704 > DATARR01. The sequence goes on along the minus strand of QHVW01000743.1, from coordinate 4,837 downwards.
AATATGTCGTACCCCTGGATGCGCTCCCCCCCGGGCCCCCGCTCGCGCAGGGTCGTCCCCTGGAGGCCGACGTCGCCGATCCAGTGGTGGGCGCAGGCGTGGGGGCAGCCGTCCAGGTTGAGCCGCAGCCCGGAGACCGCCGCGCCGAAGGTCGCCTCCAGATGCTCGACGATCCCCTGCAGCCGCCCCTTGGTCTCGGCCACCGTGTAGTTGCAGAACGGATCGCCCGTGCAGGCGATGCTGGCCCCCCGCAGCCCCATCCCCTCCAGGGGAAAGCCGAGCCCCTCGACCTCCCGCACCGCCACGTCCAGCCGCGCCTCCGGGATGTTGGCCAGGATGAAGTTCTGCCGGCGGGTGATGCGCAGCTCGCCCCCCCAGCTCTCCACCAGGTCGGCCAGCCGGATCATGGTGTCGCCGTTCATCAGCCCCAGGTGGACGGGGACCCCGGCGTAGAACAGCCCCGCCTGCTTCTGGGGGTGGATGCCGGTGTGGTCCTTCTCTTCCAGGGGGGCCGGAGGCACGGCGCCGTCCTCCAGCCGCCGCCCGAGCCGCTCCTCGACGCGGGCGCGGAAGGCCTCGGGGCCGAGGTCGTTGACCATGAACTTGAGGCGGGCCTTGGCGCGCGACATCCGGTACTTGAGGTCGAGCCGCCAGACGTCGACGATGGCCTGGAGCGCCGTCAGCGCCTCCGCGGCCGGGATCCACACCCCGAGATCGTCCGAGAGGCGGGGCCAGGTGGAGAGCCCGCCGCCCACCTTCACGCCGAAGCCGGGCCGGCCGTCGCGGGGGGCGCCGATCAGGGCGATGCAGTGGATCTCGGGCGCGTTGCACTGGTGGGGGCAGGCCGAGATGGTGATCTTGTGCTTGCGGGGGAGGTCCGAGTACTCGCGGTTCTCGATGAAGAACCGGGTCGCCTCGTCGATCAGCCCCTGCACCTCGAACGGCTCCTCGCGGTCGATCCCCGCCACCGGGCAGCCGGTGATGGCGCGCACGTTGTCGCCGCAGGCGCCGGTGGTGGTCATCCCACCCTCTTCGAGGAGCCGCAGCACCTCGGGAAGCTGGGCCAGCTCGATCCAGTGCATCTGGATGTTCTGCCGGGTGGTCAACTCGCCGTAGCCGCGGCCGAACCGCTGGGAAAGGTCGCCAATGATGCGCAGCTTGGCCGGGGTCACCACGCCGCCGGGCAGCTTGACCCGCAGCATGAAGTGCCCGACCTTCGGCTTGTCGTGATACAGGCCGTACCACTGCATGCGCACGAAATCCTCTTCGGGCACGGCCTCGTAGCCGGCCTCGATCATCGCCGGCAAATCGCGGATCACGTCGAGGCCGCCCTTCTCGTGCTTCAGCCGTTCGACGAAGTTGCGCTTCCGAATCAGCTCCCAGGTGATCGGCTCCCCTTGGGAGGATGCTCCTGCGGGCATCGGCTACCTCCAGATACACGGGTCACGTTCGCGGCTGGCGCGCCAGCCGTCAGGGGTCAAGTTGCTTTGGGATTCCGGGGAGAGGCGGATGCGAACGGCCCGGAGCCGCTCACATCCGCTTGCTACAGGTACAGCGCACCCGTCGGGGGGAGGAGAAGGTGACGGGTGGGGTTTGAGAGCGGTGACTCATTTGTGACCAGAGTAGTATCTTTCTCACACTCTGTCTAGTGCTGGTGGGTTACCCCGGCGTGACAACCTCCTCCGGGATCTTCCGCCGCGGGCTCCCCCAGTCGATCCGCCGGGTCAGGAACATCACCAGGGCGAGGATCAGGAACAGGCCGATTGAGCCGAGCAGGAGCGCGTAGTCCTCCAGTTGGAGAAGGACATATAAGTAGCCGTAGAGCACCCCGAGCACCACGGCCATGAGCAGCGCCCGCAATCGCCCATGGAGCACGGCGGCCGAGTAGCCGCCGATCAGCAGCACCGTGGCGGCCGCGGCCACCAGGTAGGCGAGGCCGAAGGGGGCGTGCTCCGAGATCGAGAGCAGGAGCAGGTAGAAGACGCAGAGCGCCGAGCCGACCAGGAAGTACTGCATGGGATGGAGCGGCACCCCGCTGAAGACCTCGTAGAGGAAAAAGGTCAGGAAGGTGAGGATCAGGAAGAGGACTCCATACTTCACCGACCGTTCCGTCTTCTGGTAGGCGTCCACCGGCAGGAAGAGATCGACGCCGAACGCCGAGGCCTCCAGCGCCGGTTTGACAGCCATCTTCTCAGCCTCTTCATGGCGCCACTGCTGGGGGTAGCTGCGGGCGAATCCGGAGACGTTCCAGCGGGCCTGGAACCCCTGGGGGGTCACCTTGGAGGATTCCGGCAGGAAGGCTCCCGAGAAGCTGGGCGACGGCCAGGGGGAGCGCAAGGCCACCGTGGTCTGCTGGCCCATGGGAACGACTTTGAGGTCCTGGCTGCCGTTGATCCCCAGATCGAAATCGAACGCGTAGGCGTCCTCCTTCTTGCCCGCGGCCAGGTCCGGAAGGGGGACGCGCAGCCCCGAGTTCCACAGGTTTTCCTCGGCTCCCCCGGGCTGAAACTCGGAGAGGTAGGCCTCCTTCCAGAGGATGTCCTCGGGCGCGATCGACCAGCCCTCGAAGCCCGGCCGCGCGAAGGAGCCCGCCCAGTGCAGGTCGGCCCGGTAGACCACGGTCTCGAAGATCCCCCGGTGGCGCCTCTCGGGGAGCACCCGGCCGTCGACCGCGAGCGTCGCGGGCAGGAAGCGGGCATAGGAGGTCCAGACCGTCTCATCCCCCTTCTCGTTCTTCCCGTGCTGCCGGTAGGGGACCGTCAGCACCGGGCCGCTCAGAAGCTGGCCCTTCCCCCAGGTGGCCGCCACCTCGTCCGCCGCCGCCGACTGCCGGTGCTCGCGCTCTCCGATCAGCGATCCCACCATCCCCAGGGGGATCAGGAGCAGGATCACCAGGCCGCCGATGGCCATCATCTTGAAGCCGGTCGAGTCGCGCAGCCGCCGCCTTTCAGATTCGATCGCAAACATAGTCTTCCCTCCTTGTAGGTCCGGAGGCATTCCATCGCGCCGCCGGGGAGCGGCTCGGGCGGGACCGGGGCGAGATCCCGCAGGATTGTGGCGGAATTGTGGAAACCGGGCCGGGGCGCGGGATCTGCGCTAGATTCTTTCCATGACGACCCCGGCTTCCGGCGGCCTGATCGCCCTGGTGGACGACGAGGAGAGCTTGCGCGAGACCGTGGGCTTCGCCCTGCGCCGCGAGGGGTACCGCGTCGAGAGCTTCGCGGACGGCCTCGCGGCCTGGCAGAGCTTCGAGCGGTCGCTCCCCGACCTCGCCATCCTCGACGTCCTGATGCCGCGCATGGACGGCCTGGAGCTCTGCCGGCGGCTGCGCGCCCTCTCCGAGCGGCTCCCCATCCTCTTCCTCACCTCGCGCGACGAGGAGTTCGACCGCGTGCTGGGGCTGGAGCTGGGAGCGGACGACTACCTCTGCAAGCCGTTCTCGATGCGCGAGCTGGCCGCCCGCGTCAAGGTGCTGCTCCGCCGGGCCGCCCACCGCCTGGAACCGCCGGACGAGGAGCGCGTGCTGGAGGCCGGCCGCCTGCGGCTCGACCTCGCCCGTTACCAGGCCTTCTGGAACGGCGCCCCCGTGCCCCTCACGGTCACCGAATTCACCCTCCTCCACGCCCTGGCCCGCCGGCCCGGCCACGTCAAGACCCGCGCCCAGCTCCTGGAGGAGGGCTACCCCCACGACGCCTACGCCAGCGACCGCACGATCGACAGCCACGTCAAGCGGCTGCGCAAGAAGCTGGCGGAGGCGGACCCGGCGAGCGACGCCATCGAGACCGTCTACGGGCTCGGCTACCGCTTCCGGCCGGAGTGAGCGGTGCGCCTCCGTTTCCATCCCCGCCTCCCGTCGCGGATCTCCGCCCGGCTCCTGCTGTTCAACGTCCTGCTGGTCTTCCTGCCGGTGGCGGGCTTCCTCTACCTGGGGGTCTACGAGAGGCAGCTCCTGGAGGATCAGGAGCGCGCCATGGTCCAGCAGGGGCGGCTGCTGGCGGCGGCCCTGGGGGAGCGGCCCGTCCTGGACGCGGCGGCCGCCTCAAGCCTCCTGCGTCGGCTGGGGAGCCGCACCGAGGCGCGGCTGCGGATCTTCGGCGCCGACGGAGCCCTGCTCGCGGACTCCGCCGGGCTGGGTCCTAGCAAGCCGGAGGAGCCCGCCGCGTCAAGGTCGGACCAGCCGCGGGACACGCGGGACAGCCTCTTATACAGAGGCGCGGCCGGGGCCTACCGGATCTGGCGGGCGATCCGGAGCGGGTCCCCTGAGAGCTACCGCCGCGGTGGGCCCCCCAGCCCCACCGGGGCGGTGCAGGCCGCCCTCGCAGGCCGCTACGGGGTGGCCCTGGGAAGGACGGGCGGCGAGCTCTGGCGCCCCTCGCTCACCCTCCACAGCGCCATCCCGGTCCGCGCCGGGAGCCAGGTGGTGGGCGCGGTCCTGGTCTCCCAGTCGACCGTTCGCATCCTGCGCGAGGTCGACGAGGTCCGTCTCGACATCCTCAAGGTCTTCCTGGGCTCGGTCGGCGTGGCGGCCGTCCTCTCCCTCCTCCTCGCCGGCACGATCACCCATCCCATCCGGCGGCTGCGCGACGAGGCGAGCGACCTCCTGGACCGCCGGGGCCGGCTGCGCGGCCGGTTCGGCGGCTCGCGCCGGGCGGACGAGATCGGCGACCTCGCCCGCGCCCTGGAGGAGCTCAGCCACCGCCTGGCCGCCCACCAGCACGCCCTGGAGTCCTTCGCCTCGGACGTCTCCCACGAGCTCAAGAACCCGCTGGCCTCCGTCCGCTCGGCCGCCGAGCTCCTGGCCGACGTCGAAGACCCGGCGGACCGCGAGCGCTTCCTG
>QHVW01000742.1 GCA_003223675.1 Acidobacteriota bacterium | reverse complement strand
CCACCGACATGGCCGTGGCCGGCCTGCTGCCCAGCGATCTCGATTTCAACGCCTTCGCGGAGATCCCGGTGGAGACGCTGGAGCTCGGCCCCGGTCCCAGGACGCCGGAGGCGCCGGCCCGGCTGCTCCCGCGCCGCGGCACCAACGAGTGGCGGGCCCTGATCTCCGCTCTGGCGAGCGGCGGCGGACCAGGGTCCAGCGGGCGCGAGCGCGTCGACTTGCCGCGCGCCGCCAACGCCTGGGCCGGCGGTCCGCTGTCCAAAGACCGATTCTGGGTCTGGGGCGAGGCGGGGCTTCATGAGGTCGACCGCACCGTCCTCGGCGGGCAGCGCGAGGAGCAGACCGGCCGCAGCGGCCGCTTCAAGCTCAACGCGCAGTTGGGGCTCAACGCCTCCGCCACTCTGGCCGGTAGCCGGGGCCGCTCCGACGGCAGCGGCGTCGGCGCGGAGCCCGCTCGCGCGCCGGAGACCACCTGGGAGGAGGACGGCCGCGAGGACGTCTGGGCGGCCGAAGGGACCGTCATCCACTCCTCGGACTTCTATGTCAGCGCGGACCTGGGCCGTTCGGACCGGCGTCTCGGCGACCGCCCCCGGAGCGCCGGCGGTTCCGGCGCGGGGGCGCGGATCGGGCCGGACGGCGTGGCCCGCGGAAGCTGGTTCGGCCTGCGGGAGGAGCAGCGGACGGAGCAGGCCCTGCTCTCCGCCAGCGTGTTCACGAGCACGGGCACGATCTCGCATGAGATCGACCTCGGGACGGGCTGGCGCGGCTTGGACGAGAGCCGCGCCGCGGTCCCTCCGGGTCCCGTGGTGACGGCCGGCAGCGTTCTCGATCTCGGCGACGGCCTCGCCCTGGCGGAGCTCTGGCGCGCGGGCGAGGCCGAGGCCCGCACCCACACGCTGGGGCTGTGGGCCAAGGACAAGATGTCCGGCGGGGAGTGGACCACGATCGTGGGGGTGCACGCGGACCGCCAGGATTTGGGATTCGCCGGCGGCGGCCACCCCTGGACGCTGTTGCCCCGGCTGGAGCTCAACCGGTCCCTGGATCGCGACCGCATGACGCAGGCCTGGATCTCCCTGGCTCGCCTCGCCTCGCGGCTGGGTCCCCGCGCCGCCTGGCACGTCGATCCCAACGCGCCGGCCCTGCTCCGCGGGATCTTTGAAGACCGCGACGGCGATCTCTCGCTCGGTCCGGGCGAGCCGCTCCATCTCCTGCCGGGCGAGGGGATCGATCCCCTGCGGCCGGGCATCGATCCCGACGCCGTCGATCCCAACCTCCGGCCGGAGATCACCGACGAAACCGCTCTCGGCGTCCAGCGCCTGTTGTCGACCAATTTCCAGATCGGCCTGCGGGCGACCTGGCGGCGGACCCGCGATCTCCTGGAGGAGCGCCTCCTCGTGCGCGACACAGCGACAGGAGAGATCTTCACGGCCACGGCGGGAGACTGGGTGCCGCTGCGCCGGCTCACCGGGACCCTGCCGGACGGCACCGCCTACGACGTGCCCGTCTGGGACCTCCGGCCCGGCCTGCTGGCGACGGGCGGCACCCTGCTGACCAACGGCGACCGGCGGCGGGAGAGCCTCAGCCTCTCCTTCCTCTGGCTGAAGCGGCTCGCCGACCGCTGGATGACCCAGGGGCACGTCACCTGGGGGGAGGCGGATCAGCGGCTCGGGGCCTCCTTCCGCCGCTTCGACGATCCCACGAACACGCTCGGCGGCGGCGACGACGAAGGCCAGCCCGTGGCCGAGGTCGCCTCCGGCCGGCCCCACGAGATCCCGAGCTTCCTGGCGTCCCGCTGGTCGTTCCATGCCCTGGGCTTCGTCGAGCTGCGCGACGGGCTCAATCTCTCCGCCGCGGTCAACGGCCGCCAGGGCCAGCCGCTCCCGTACTACCGTCAGGTGGCGCGGGAGCGCGCCGGCCTCGTCCTCGTGCAGCTCACCGGCCGTCCCGACGCGCTGCGCACGGACGATCTGCTCACCCTCGACGCCCGGCTCGAAAAGGAGATCACGATCGACGACGCCGTTCTCACCCTGAGCCTGGAAGCCGCCAACCTCCTGAGCCCGGGGACCGTGCTGGCCCGGGAGCTGGACCTCGGAACGGGCCGCGCCGCGCTCGCGGACGACGCGCTCGCCGCGCGCACCTTCCGGTTCCAGGTGCGGGTGTCCTGGAGGTAGTACGATAGAGTCCCGGATCGAGACGTCATGCAAGCCTTGCAGCCCACTCCTGCCGCCGAGCCGCGGCCCCGTCCCTCGGCCGCCGAGATCGCCTCCTGGATCCTCGCCGGCGTGGCGCTGCTCCTGGTCCTGCACCTGCACCTGCTGTCGGCGCTGCTGGGCGGGCTCGCGGTCTACGAGCTGGTGCACATCCTCAGCGCCCGGCTGCGTTTCATCCGCGGCCCCCAGCAGACCGGGAGGCGGTGGGCGGTCGCCATTCTGGCGGTGGTCGTGGTGGCCGTCCTGACCCTCGCCGTGGTCGGTCTCCTCGCGTTCTTCAAGGGCCGCGGAGCCCAGGCGGCCAGCT
>QHVW01000741.1 GCA_003223675.1 Acidobacteriota bacterium | reverse complement strand
TGGGCTCCGGACGGCAGCGGCGGGGTGTCGATCACCATGGTCTTGGTCTTGCCGGCCGGGAAGCCCATGGAGGGGATCAGCGTCTGCCAGCCCTTCGCGGTCTCCACCTCCAGGCGCGGCGGCAGATAGGGGTAATCTGTGCGCTGGGCGGCGGCGAGGTTGAGGCTGGCGTCGGCCGGGAAGATCCAGCCGTCGAGGAGCAGCCTTACCGGGGCGCCGGGCGATTCACCGAGGTCGAAGGTGAAGGTCCACGGCTTCGCGACCCCCTGGTAGGGGCCGGGCTCGAAGCCGGAGGCGTAGACCTCGTCGCGGGCGCGGACGCGCGAAGTGACGTCTTCACCCTGGCCATCCCAGGCGGCGGCCACGGGGCGGACGTCGCGCGCGGCAAGCACCTTCACGGGCTGGCGCTCTCCGGGTATCACCTTCAGGCTGCTCGCCACCTCGACTCCCGCCGGATGGTCCACCACCCAGAGGCGGACGGCGTCGAACCAGGCGGCCTCCCAGAGCTCCTCGGTGACCCTCAGACGATAAATGCCGTCCACGGGACGGGCGCCGTCCACGCGCACCAGCTCATGGGGATCGGCGCCGGCCCAGACGCCGGGCGCCACCGGCAGGCCGACGGGCGAATTCCAGAGCAGATCGGTGACGAAGGCGAAGCGCTCGCCGTTCCAGGCGTAGAGGAACGGGCAGCTCCCCTTGAGCACCTGCTCCTCTACGATCCGCTGATCGATCTGCGGCTGGAGCCGGTTCTGCGGCACGCCGTTGGTCCACGTCACGCGCAGCAGGTCGGCCTGGCGCAGGCGGCCGAGGCCGAAGTGGGCAGGCGTGGCCGCGGCCTCGCGGAATTGATAGGCGGTGCCGGCGCGCACCTCCAGGGTGGAGCCGATCCCCTGAAGGTTGTTCT
>QHVW01000740.1 GCA_003223675.1 Acidobacteriota bacterium | reverse complement strand
CCCTGGAAGCGACCGAGCGCGAGCTGGCCGCGCTGCTCGCCGAGTCGCGCCAGAAGGGGCGCAAGGCCGACGAGATCATGGAGATCTACGAGAAGCTCACCGAGATCCGCACGCAGATCGAGCAGATCCGGACCCAGCTCAGCTCCTACGACAAGCTCGCCGCCCTCTCCACGATCAACCTCGAGCTGGTGCCCACGGAGTCGGCCAAGCCGGTAGCGGACTCCTCCTGGCATCCCTCGGACACGGTCCGTACCAGCATCCGCAATCTGATCGATTTCCTGCAATGGCTGGTGGATTTCCTGATCTATGCCGTGATCGTGCTGCTGCCGGCCTTCCTGGTGATCGCCGCGGCCTTCCTGGTCCTGCGCTGGCTCTGGCGGCGGATGGGGAGGCCGTTCAAGCGGAAGCCGAAGGTGCCGCCCCCGCCACCACCTCCGCCAGGTGGAGCGCCCGCCGCCCCGTGAGCTGGCGGATCTGCTCCCGGCAACTGAAGCCGTCCGCCAGAAGCAGCGCCTCCGGGCCCGCGGCGCGGATCGCGGGGAGGAGAGCCCGCTCGGCGACCGCGAGCGAGACCTCGTAATGATCGGCCTCGCCGGCGTCGAGGAGCCGGACGTCGAGGCCCATCTTCCCCAGCAGCTCGCGGTCGGCGGCCATCCCCATCACCGCCTGCTGATGGCAGTGGCCGTGCACGATCGCGGCGCCGGTCCGTCGAGGGGGCTCGAATCCCTCATGGACCAGAAATTCCGCGAGCGTGAAGGTCTGAGAAGAGAGCCGCCGGGCGGCCTCGTCCTCCGGAAAGAGATTGACCAGCTCGTCGCGGAACACGGCCACGCAGCTCGGCTCCAGACCCACCACGGGAAGCCCGGCCGCGATCTCCGGACGCAGCGCCTCCAGAATCCGCCGGAGCTGCCGCCGGGCGAGGTCGAGCATGCCGAAGTCGTAGAGCGGACGCCCGCAACAGAGCACTTTGCGGGGGATCGCCACCCGGTGGCCGGCCTCCTCCAGGACCCGCACGGCCGCTTCCGCGATCTCCGGATGGAAGAAGTTGGTGAACGTGTCCGGCCAGAGCAGGACGGTAGGCTCTCCGGTCGGCGGAGCGAACCCATCCCGGAACGTCCTGCCCGCGAAGGCCGGGATCTGGCGATCGGGATGGATGCCGCCGAGCCGTTTCAAGATCCCTGAAAACGGGCCTTGCATCAACCCGTTCGCCACCCCCGGGAGCCGCGACGCCAGCCGGGCCCACCAGGGGACCAGCCCCATCGCGTAGGCCGGCCGCGGTCGCGGCTTTCCCTGATAGTGGTGATGGAGGAATTCGGCCTTGTAGGTGGCCATGTCCACGCCGGCCGGGCACTCCGACCGGCACCCCTTGCAGGCCAGGCAGAGGTCGAGCGCCTCGCGCACCTCGTCGCTCCGCCAGCCGTCGCGCACCACCTCCCCTTCCAGCATCTCGAAGAAGAGCCGGGCCCGGCCGCGCGTGGAGTGCCGCTCGTCGCGGGTCACCCGGTAGCTGGGGCACATCACTCCGCCCGCTTCCCGCCGGCACCGGCCGACCCCCACGCAGCGGGTCACGGCGCGGGAGAAGCTTCCGGAGTCCCCGGAATACTGGAACGCCACCGGCGGATCGGCGAGCCGGAGCGGCGGCCGGAGGTCGGCGTCGAGCGGGTAGGCGTCGACCTTCTTGCCGGGGTTCATCCGGTTTCCGGGGTCCCAGATCGCCTTGAACTCTCGAAAGGCCGTTACGAGCTCCTCGCCGAACATGCGGGGGAGGAGCTCGCCGCGCTGCTGGCCGTCGCCGTGCTCGCCCGAGATCGAGCCGCCGTAGGCCACCACCAGATCGGTCGCCTCCTCCATGAAGGTCCGGTAGGTGCGGATCCCCTCCGCGCTGCTGAAATCGAAGTCGATGCGCGCGTGGAGGCACCCCTCCCCGAAATGGCCGTAGAAGGCCGCGCCGTAGCCGTGGCGGGCGAGCAGGGCCAGGAGATCGCGGAGATAGGGAGCGAAGCGCTCGGGCGGCACCGCCGAATCCTCCCAGCCGGGCCAGCCGTCGCCGCCGAGACGGACATCCCGCGACGTCGTGGCCACCCCGGCCTCGCGCACCTGCCAGATCCGCGTCTGCTCGCCAGGGGATTCCACCAGGATCGCGCCGGGGACCGCCGCCAGCCGTCGCGCCCGCTCGACCGCCTCCTCCCGGGTCTCGCCGCCGAATTCGACCATCAGCCAGGCGTTCCCCGGCGGCAGGAGGGCGAGGGTCTCGCGAAAGGACCGGCGGGCGTAGTCGTTTTCCACCAGGAAACGGTCCATCCCCTCCAGGCCGATCGGCTGCGCCTGGAGCACCTCCGGAACGCTCTCGGCCGCGCGCACCACGTCCTCGTACCCCAGCACCACCAGCACGCGGACCTTGGGCGCGGGGTGGAGGCGGACCGAGGCCTCCAGGAAGGTGACGCAGGTCCCCTCCGTGCCCACCAGGGCGCGCGCCACGTGGAAGCCCCGCTCGGGGAGGAGGTCGTCCAGGTTGAAGCCGGAGACCCGCCGGGAGAGGCGGGGGAAGCGCTCGCGGATCAGCCCGGCGTAGCGGTCCCGCAACTCCCGCAGACGGTGGTAGATCTCGCCGCGCCGCCCGCCGGCGCGGACGATGCGGTCGATCTCCCCCTCCGGCGTCGCCCCCACCCGCAGCCGCAGGCCGTCGTAGGTGAGGATCTCGAGCTCCTCGACGTTGTCCGAGGTGCGGCCGGTGGTGAGCGAG
>QHVW01000739.1 GCA_003223675.1 Acidobacteriota bacterium | reverse complement strand
GCGGGACCCCGAGTCGAAGCGGACCTCGCCGCGTACGGAGCGGCGGAGGTCGTCCTCCAGGGACCGCGCGTCGCCAGGCCAGGGATCTCGCCGGATCATCGGGCACAGGGTACCGCAATGGGCTGAGAAATCAGGAGCCCGTTGCTCCCGCGGCGGGATTCCCCATACCCTTCCCGGATGCCGTTCCGTCCGCGCCCGCTGTTCCCCCCCGTGAGCCGGGCCTCGCCGGAAGGCGTGGTGGCGGTGGGGGGGCGGCCCGATCCGGAGACGCTGAAGGAGGCCTACTCCCGGGGGATCTTCCCCT
>QHVW01000738.1 GCA_003223675.1 Acidobacteriota bacterium | reverse complement strand
AGGCAAAGCTGGCAAATGTATCAAACATTCGATGCCACAAACGATCATCTTGAAATGCTAAGTAGAAATGAGGCTCACCCTGAAACAATCACGGGCGGTAGCTCTGTCAGCCACGAGACTTATTTCGCGCCCCGCTCAGATCTTTCAAATAGCTTCCTTGAATGGGGTGATTTCGTAGAGAAACTGGAAAGGGCGGGTAGCGCAAAGTTTGTGTTTGTGGCTGATTTCTACAAAGATAAGCAGCGCCGAGCCTCTTGCGTAGTGCGTGCAAATGCCGATCTGCTCGAAAGGCTCAGAAAGCGTAAGTGGGCGGCGCCTCCCTGTGTCGAATAGTAGGCGGGTGGAACAGAGCACAGCGCTTGCAGCGGACAACCTACTTCGCCGTCTGCCGCCCACCTTTGAACGCTCACCCCCGCCCCAGCCACACCAACACCAGCCCGACCGCCGCCGGAATCGCCTGGACGAACAGGATCCTCCGGCTGGCGGTCGCCGCGCCGAACAGGCCGGCGATCACGATGCAGATCAGGAAGAAGACTTTCACGCTGAAGCCCTGCGGGCCGAGGATGAGACCCCAGATCAGGCCGGCCGCCAGGAAACCGTTGTAGAGCCCCTGGTTCGCGGCCAGGTGCCTGGACGCCCGGGCCATCTCCCGCGACAGGCCGAAAACCCTTCGGCCGGTCGGTTTTTCCCACAGGAACATCTCCAGCACCAGGAAATAGACGTGCAGGAGCGCGACGAAAGCGACGACGACGTCGGCGGCGATGGACATAGGTCCCCTCCCAGGGCTCAAGCGGCGGTTGCCAGCTCGTACAGGTAGTCGACGAACGAGCGCACGGCGCCGTCCCACCCCATCACTTTGGGATTGGACGACTCGATCACGAAGTACTCGTCGGGCGCGTGGGCGCCGCTGCCGTGGCCGAGGCCGAAGTGCCCCGCGGGGAGCTTGAGCGGCTCGCCGGTGAACACGTACCCCGGGTAGGAGCCCGCGTTGCGCGGCCAGAGGATCGGGTCGAGGCCCCCGCGGCGGTAGACCGCCATCTGGGCCTGGATCAGCGGCGCGTCCGCCGGCGTGTCAGTGGGATCGTAGCCGCCGCTCGGGTTGACCTCGATGTCCCCGAAGCCGCGCTTGGCGAGGTGCGCCTTGAGGGCGGCCACGGCGTGATCGTAGGTCATGTCCGGCACCAGCCGGAGGTCGAGCTTGGCGACCGCGCGGTGCGGCAGCACGGTCTTGCCGCCCGGCCCGGTGTAGCCCGCCACCAGCCCCTCGATGTTCACCGTGGGGGTGA
>QHVW01000737.1 GCA_003223675.1 Acidobacteriota bacterium | reverse complement strand
GTGCAGCGCTTGAGCGCGGCGATCACCTCGGGCCGCCGCACCACCTGCGGGAAGTGGGGCGAGCCGATCTCCTCCTCCCCCTCGGCCACCAGCACCAGGTTGACCGGGCACTTCCGGCCGGCGCCGTGGATGGCGTGCAGGGCGGCCAGGAAGGCCGACTCCGGCCCCTTCTGGTTGACCGCGCCGCGGCCGACCACGACCTTGCCGAAGCCCGGCTTGTCGACCAGCGCCGCCTCGAACGGCGGCGAGGACCACTCGGAGGGATCGGCCTGCTTGACGTCGTACATGAAGTAGAGGCCGACGGTCTTCGGCGCGCCGGCGTCGAGCGTGGCGAAGACGCCCGGCTTGCCGTCGGTGGGGACGCGGGTGACCTGCTGGAACCCGGCCTCCTTGGCCAGGCGCATCATCAGCGTGCACCCCTCCTCCGAGGCCCGGCCCTCGGCGGCGATGGAAGGCAGGCGGATCCATTCCTGGAGGCGCGCGACCCCCTCCGCGTGGCGCTTCACGATCTCGGCCTGAATGGCCTCGACGTCGGCGCTGGCGACAGCGGAACGCAGGACCTGTGGGAACGCGAGAGTGGCCGCGGACGCGGCGGTGGCACCGAGGAACTCACGGCGGGAGAGTGGGCTCATGGCGTGGAGTCTACCCCACAGAATAGACCACGGACTCCTGGAGCTGGAGGCTGCCGTTCTCGACGCTGATCTCGTCCTGGTAGAAAGTCACCTGGGCGTCCGTGCCGGTCAGGGTCATGATCGCGTAGGCATGGCTGTAGAACGTGCCGTTGGTGCCGAGCTGCGTGCCGGCGATGATCTGCGGCAACGCGGACTCGCCCGACGGCAGGGTCAGGCCGGTCGCGGGGGTGTAGGGGTCGTCCCCGACCAGCATCGGGACCGCTCCGGCGCCGATGCAGCAGCCGTTGGCCAGGCCCACATACGGCTGGTAGATGTCCAGGTTGTGCTCGTGCCCCCAGAACCACCAGGCCACCTGCCCGAGCAGGCTCTCGCCGTTCACCGTGAACGCCGCCTGCAGGTTCGGGTTGCAGGCGAGAGGGTTGCCCTGCGTGTCGTTTCCCACCGAGCCGAAAGCCGAGAAGAGCTGGTGATGGGAGAGCAGCACGGTCTTCCGCCCGCCAGCGTTCTGGATCTTGTCCTGCTGCCAGGGCACCTCCGGCGGATTGAGGAACGTGAGATTGCTCAGCACGGTGAAGGGGTCGCGGTCGTTGTATCCGGTGTCCATGGCGAGAAACTGCCAGTTGTCGTTGCGCAGGCAGAAATAGCT
>QHVW01000736.1 GCA_003223675.1 Acidobacteriota bacterium | reverse complement strand
AAGACCCAGGCCGCCACCGACCGCCTGCGCGACGTCAACCCGCACATCAAGGTAATCCCCTACGAAACCCGGCTCGACTCCTCGAACGCCCTGGAGCTGTTCAAGGACTACGACGTCATCGTGGACGGCACGGACAACTTCCCCACCCGCTACCTGGTCAACGACGCCTGCGTGCTGCTGGGCAAGCCGAACGTCTACGGCTCGATCTTCCGCTTCGAGGGTCAGGTGTCGGTCTTCTGGGGGGCGCACGGCCCCTGCTACCGCTGCCTCTTCCCCGAGCCGCCGCCGCCGGGGCTGGTCCCCTCCTGCGCCGAAGGGGGCGTGCTCGGCGTGCTGCCCGGGATCATCGGCTCCCTCCAGGCCAACGAGGTGATCAAGCTGATCGCCGGCGCCGGGGACCCGCTGATCGGCCGGCTGGTGCTGTTCGACGCCCTCAAGCTCAAGTTCCGCGAGCTCAAGCTGCGCAAGAACCCCGACTGCCCGATCTGCTCGGACCACCCCACGCAGCACGAGCTGATCGACTACGAGCAGTTCTGCGGCATCGACCCGCACGCCGACGCGGTCGAGGCGGCGTTCGAGATCTCGACCCCGGAGCTCAAGACCTGGCTCGACGAGGGGCGCCAGCTCACGCTGCTCGACGTGCGCAATCCCCAGGAGTGGGAGATCAACCGTCTCGACGGCGCCAAGCTGATCCCCCTCCCCGAGCTCCAGGACCGCCTCGGCGAGCTCGACCCGGCGGCCACCATCGTCACCTACTGCCACCACGGCCCCCGTTCGGGCCGGGCGGTGAATTTCCTCCGCCAGATGGGCTTCTCGCGGGCCATCAACCTCGCCGGCGGCATCGACTCCTGGAGCCTGATGGTGGATCCCTCGGTGCCGCGGTACTGAGGCCCCTCACTCCCCAACCCCTCTCTCCCATCCCTCCACCCACCCTTCCTGGGAGAGAGGGGCTCTGTAGGGGCGCCCCTGTGTGGGCGCCCTGTTTTGTTCCCGGCAGGTTGCAGGGCGGCCACACAGGGCCGCCCCTACGAAGCCTCGCGCGTTCGATCCCCCTCTTCTCCCCGGAAGGGTGGGTGGAGGGATGGGAGAAGAGGGCCGGGGTGATGAGGGCCAACCGGCCGGGAGCGCCAACGCTGACCAAGCAGAGGGGCCGGTTCGGGCGTTTTGTGATAATCCTCCCTCCCCAGGAGGAGACCCATGCCCACCCACGAAGACGCCAATCTGATCCTGCGCCTGTACGAGCTCCGCCGCGAGCCGCGGCTGCGCCAGGCGCGCGACTGGTTCGCCCGTTCGTTCCGCGTCAAGACCATGGAGGAATTCCAGGCCCTCTGCCCGCCGGGCAGCGAGGCCAACGCCTCCTATCGCATGTTCACCACCTACTGGGAGATGGCGGCCTCGTTCGTCGTCCACGGCACCCTCGACCGCGAGCTGTTCTTCGAGAACAACCAGGAGCTCCTCTTCCTCTGGGTACGGGTGCAGGAATTTCTGCCGCGCCTGCGGGAGACCTACAAGAATCCCATGAGCCTGAAGAACGTCGAGCAGGTCGCCGGCTGGTTCATCGAATGGTGGGAGGCGCGGGCCCCCGGAGCCCATGCGGGCTTCGCGGCCCGCATCAATCAGATCCCAGCGCAGATCCCAGCGCAGACCCCGGCGCCGCCGCCAGCCGCGGCGGAGACGCCCCACACGGACTAGACCATCCTTTCGGAAGATTTTTTCTGGGGGAACCTGACTTTGAGCAAACAGAAAACCTGGTGGCTCGCCACCGCCCTCGCCGTCCTCTGTCTCCACCCCGCCTTCGCCCAGCCACAACGGCCGCGCGCCACGCCGGATGAGACCGCCGAGGAGGAGATGGAGGCTCCGTCCCCGTCCGCGGACGCCGCCCGGCCCGCCGTGATGGCCGACAGGGGACCCGCCTCGCCGAAGGTCGAGGACCACCTCGTCACCACCCAGCATCACGCGATGATCGGCGGCCAGGACCTCCGCTACACCGTCACCGCGGGCACCATGATCCTGCGCGACGAGGAGGGGAAGCCTCACGCGTCGATCTACTTCACCTCCTACACCCGCGACGGCGTGAAGGACCTCGGGAAGCGGCCGATCACCTATACCTACAACGGCGGCCCGGGCTCGTCGTCGGTCTGGCTCCACCTGGGTGCCTTCGGTCCGCGCCGGGTGGCGCAGGAGGAGGAGGGATGGGCCCCGGCGCCCCCCTACCACCTGGAGGACAACAACGAGTCGCTGCTCGACATCACCGACCTGGTGTTCATCGATCCAGTGACCACCGGCTACAGCCGGGCCATCCCGGGCAAGGACGCGAAGAAGTTCTACGGCCTCGACGAGGACGCCCAGGCGGTGGCCGAGCTCATCCGCCTCTACACCGTGCGCTTCGGACGCTGGCCGAGCCCCAAATTCCTGGCCGGGGAGAGCTACGGCACCACCCGCTCCGCCAAGCTCTCCCACCTCCTGCAGCAGAAGCACGGCATCTACCTCAACGGCATCGTCCTGCTCTCGACCATCCTCAACTTCCAGACCGCCCGCTTCGCCACCGGGAACGACCTCCCCTATCCGCTCTTCCTGCCGACCTACACGGCCACGGCCTGGTACCACAAGAAGCTGCCGCCGGACCTCCA
>QHVW01000347.1 GCA_003223675.1 Acidobacteriota bacterium | reverse complement strand
AAACCCGGGCAGCCTACGCCCACGGTCCTCCCTGCTGCTGGTCCCATCATGACGTTCAGTCCCGAAGGCTCATGGTTTGCGGCCGGAGGAGCTGGCAGGACTCTTCTCTGGCGTCTCGATCAAGAATCGGCTCCACGTGAGTCGCGTCTTAACGGCTTGCCTACCGCCTTGGCGTTCAGCCTGGGAGGTAGCTTCCTTGCGATCGGGAAAGAGAAGGAGGCTTGGCTCTGGAACCTTTCCGACAACTCTGAGCGCAAAGTCAGCGCAGATGCTGGACAGACGGTGACATCCTTCGCTTTCGATTCTACGAACAGCCAACTGGCGATCGGCTGGAATAAGGGAAGAGTTGGGATATTCCCATTAGAAGGCGAAGGCATTCTCGATGCTCCGCCTTCTCTGGAAGCCGCCATCACCGCCCTCGCCTTCAGCCCGGACGGCAGATGGCTCGCCATGGCGGACGCGAACGGCAAAGCTTTTCTCTGGAGCCCCAAGATGAATGGGATGTCCCTTGGGAGCCAGGACAAGAAGATTCGCATCCTGGCCTTCAGCCGCGATGGTCACCAGATCGCGAGCGGCGGCCAGGACGGCACGCTTCAGCTTTGGAGCTTCGATGGGGAGAGGTCACCCGGTCCACCGGTCGTCTGGAAGGGGCACGATAGCCAGATTCTGGCTCTCTCCTTTACCGCGGACGGCAAAGAGCTGATCTCCACCGGCTCCAATGACACGGTCCGCCACTGGCCGCTGCAAACGGAAGACCTGATCCGGCTCGCCTGCCAGAAGGCAGGCCGCAATTTGACCAAGGAAGAGTGGGAGAGCAACGTGCCTCCCGGAGAGGCCTTCAAGAAGGGTACGCCGTGCGGCTCCCTATTGCCTTGAAAAGGTAGTCAAGCCAAGGACCCAAAAGACGACCGGCGTTGCTGGTCCTTGCAGTCCTTTAGGTCCCTTTGGTCCTTTTTGTCCTTTCAACCCCCCTACCCGTAGCTCTCGTGGTGCTCCCGCTCCGGCGGCACCCCGATGTTCTTCAGGCCGGCGAGCACCGTCTCCAGGAAGCGCGGCGAGGGCTCCTCGCCCCGTTCGCGGGCGGCCAGCCGGTCCCAATTCGAGAGGCCGGGTCCACAACTGAAGACTTCGCAGGAAGTGGGGTCCTGAATGACCTCGCGCAGCAGCTCCTCGCCCACCCGGCCGTGGCGGATGTCCAGACCCGGCGCCGTCCGCTTCTCGCGGGAGATCGAGTGGATGAGGCGGAATTTGTCCGGGTAGCGCGCGGCCAGCTCGTTGACCTGGTGGCGGAAGATGATGTCGTCCCAGGTCTTGTTGCCGTAGATCAGGGTGTGCCGCTGGCTCATCCCCGTCTCCAGGCAGTACTTGAGCAGGGCGTAGTTCGGCACGATCCCCGAGCCGGCGCAGACGTGGACGATGTGGTCCGAGCGGGTGTCGACGTCCGGCGGCAGCACGTAGGGACCGCCGATGCCGGTCGCCTTGAAGCCCATCCCCGGCCGCACGCTGTAGGTGAGGAACGGCGAGAGGAGGGGCGGATACTTGGTCTGACCCTTGACGTAGGTCTCCGCCTTCACCGTGATCGCGAGCTGCTTCTCGTGCGGCGCCGAGGTCAGCGAATAGGCCCGGCCCGGCTCCTTCTTCCCCTTCATGTCCTCGAAGTAGCTGCAGAGGCTCTCCAGGGCCGGGAACTGCTGCGGCCGGATGGTGATGAACTGTCCGGCCTGATAGTCCATCCGCTCGCCGCTGGCGAAGAGGTTCAGGGTCACGGTATCCGGCGTCTCCCAGATGACGTCGGTGATTACCAGCTCCATCTCCCGGATCTTCTGGCGCGGCGCCTTCGCGGGGGCCTCGGCGCGCGGGACGGCGTTGATCCGGTTGTCCGGAACGGTGTTGGTTGCGATCTCAGGCTCGGCCATACTTTCTCCTCTCAGGGGCTGCTCAGGGCTTTCTCCCCGGGGCGGCTCGCAGGGGTCTCGTCGTCGGCGTCGATTGTACCCGCATCTCCCGCGGCTTCACCTACCCAGGAGGGTGGTCCTAGGAGGTAGCCACGGGGCGGCTGCCGGTGATCTCGGTCTCGATCATCACGTCCTGCCATTCGATGCGGTAGACCGGCACCGGCCGCGACTTCCCTCGCAGCGGCACGGAGGTGAGCGAGGAGACCGGCGGCGGCTGGCTCAGGACGCCGTGCAGGGGCTCGGCGATCAGGATCTCGCCCGGCCCGGCCTGGGCGCAGAGGCGCGCGGCGACGTTCACCGCGTCGCCGATCACCGTGTACTCCAGCCGCCGCTCGCTGCCGATGTTGCCCGCGAAGACCTCGCCGGCGTTGAGGCCGATGCCCACCGCCAGCGCCGGCCGCCCCTGTGGCTTCCAGCGCTCGTTGAGCTGCCGGAGCGCCTGCTGCATGCCGATGGCCGCCCGGGTGGCGCGGTCGGCGTCGTCGATGCGGGCGATGGGCGCGCCCCAGAGAGCCATCAGCGCGTCGCCCATGAACTTGTCGAGGGTGCCGCCATAACGGAAGACGATCTCGACCATCTCGGTGAAGTAGTCGGTGAGCAGCCCCGCGATCTGGTCCGGGCTCATGCGCTCGGAGAGGTGGGTGAAGCCGCGGATGTCCGAGAAGAGGACGACCACCTGCCGCTTGGCGCCGCCGAGCTGGATCTCCCCCTCCTGGCCGGCGATCTGGCGGGCGAGGTCGGGCGCGAAGTAGCGCTGGAAGTTGGACAGCACCACGGCCTCGCGCCGCATGCGCTCGATGAGCTGGCCGTTCTCGATCGCCACCGCCGCCATGCCGGCGAAGGCGGTGAAGAACTCGAGGTCCTCCTCGCTGAACGAGTGGCCGGCCCCCAGGCTGTCCAGGTAGATGATGCCGAGCACGCTCCCCTGGCTCCCCAGCAGCGGCGCGCAGAGGGCGCTCTCGATGCCGGCGGCGCTGGCGTCCTCGGCCAGGATGTTCTCCGAGAGCACCGCCACGCGGTCCTCGATGGCCTTGCGGGCGATGGCCCGCGGCACCACCCAGCTCCCGGCCGGCGCCTCCACGCGGCTGCGCCAGACCCGCGGCACCAGCTCCCCCCTCTCGAAGGTCATCACGGCCACCCGGTCGACGCTCATCACCTGGAAGGTGAGGCCCACGATGCGGTCGAGCAGCCGGTCGACCTCGGTCTGCTGCGAGAGCTCCTTGACGATGTCGAGCAGCAGGTTGAGCTTGTGCGCCTGGCGGTCTTCCGGGGAATCGCCGGCGATCTTGAGCAGGGAGGCGCCCCGGGGCCCCTCGGCGAGCTGGGCGGCGATGTCCGCCCGGCCGCTCACCGGGAGCTGGCGCAGGATGGTGGCGTCGAGCGCCCCCTCGCCCGCGAACTCCTCCTCGCCGGAGGCCGCCGGCTCCTGGACCTGCACCTGGAAGTCGACCTTGCCGAAGGCGACCCGCGAGCCCGGAGTGGCGAGGGCGTCGATGATCCGCGCGCCGTCGAGATAGGTGCCGTTGGTCGAGCCCACGTCGCGCACCCGCACCCCCGCGCCGGTGAGCTCCAGCTCGGCGTGGCGGCGGGAGACGGTGGGGTCCTGAATGGGCAGGTCGCACGAGGCCATCCGGCCCACGGCGAACAGACGCCCGCCCGTGATCACGAGCGATGGGCTTCCGGTGGCTGCGACCAGCTTGATCAAAGAAATCCCCTCAAAAAGGCGCGACAGCCCGCGCCCCAAGCTGTTAACGGTACTACAAATCATAGTGCACTCCAGGCCTCCATGGGTAACGGAATAATGTCTCGCGCGGCGAGGTTGAACGCCCCGGAATGTCTGTGGTACCCTTCGCGGGTCCGATGGAAGTGCTCGTTGGACACGTGGCGCATTCGTCTAGGGGTCCAGGACGCCGGCCTCTCACGCCGGTAACACGGGTTCGAATCCCGTATGCGCTACCAACCTGACATCCTCTGCGGAGCCCGGCCCAGCCGGGCTTTTCGATTTTGAGCGACCTCGATTCCCAACCCCCCCGCCTCCTCGCCGACGCCATGCTCGGGGCCCTCGCCCGCTGGCTGCGCGCGCTCGACGTGGACGTCCTCTACGACCCCGAGCTCGACGATCCCGAGCTGGTCGAGCGGGCCGTGGCCGAGGGGCGGACCATCCTCACCCGCGACCGCCGCCTCACGGAGCGCCGGCTGGCCCGCAATCACCTGCTGATCCGTTCGGACGACGTGGCCGAGCAGCTCCGGCAGGTGCTCACGGAGCTGGGGCTCCGCCCCGATCCCGACCGCCTCCTGGGCCGCTGCCTGCGCTGCAACCTGCCGCTGGAGCCTCTGGACGCCGAGGCGGCCCGCGCCCGCGTCCCCCCCTGGGTGGCCCGCACGCAGGAGACCTTCCGCGCCTGCCCCGAGTGCGGCCGCGTCTACTGGCGCGGCACCCACGTGCAGCGCATGCTGAGCCGCCTGCGCGAGATGGGGGTCTGAGCGAGGCATGTCCCGCCGCACCATCGTCCTCCTCCTCGTCGTCCTGCTGGTGGTGGTGGCGCTCGCGACCGGCTTCTGGCTGACCCGCACGGCCGCCGGCCGGGAGGGGATCGTCAACCTGTTCGAGATCTTCCCCTCCGAGGACCGGCTGGTGCTGAAGCCGGCCGCCTTCGAGGATCTGCCGGGATGGCGCGACGACGCGGTCGAGCAGGCCCTGCCCGCCTTCCTGCGCTCCTGCCAGAGGATCGCCGGCCTGCCGGACGGCGCGCCGATGAGCGAGCATGGCGAGGCCTTCGCCGGCAAGGCCCAGGACTGGCGGCCGGTCTGCGCCGAGGCGATC
Organism: Acidobacteriota bacterium; assembly: GCA_003223675.1. Classification (GTDB taxonomy): domain Bacteria; phylum Acidobacteriota; class Thermoanaerobaculia; order Multivoradales; family UBA5704; genus DATARR01. Next base: position 10,711 of record QHVW01000347.1, on the reverse strand, counting down.
CGCATCCCGCCGGGGGACCGCACAGCCACGCGGCGTTTCTTCGAGACTCGCTTCCAGCCCTGGTCGACGCGCAACAACCACAACCCCCTGGGGCTGTTCACCGGCTATTACGAGCCCCTGCTCCACGGCAGCCGCAAACGCCACGGCCGCTACACCGTGCCTCTCTACGGCCGGCCGCCGGAGCTGGTGATGGTGGACCTCGGCCGCTTCCGGGACGATCTCAAGGGCAAGCGGATCGCCGGCAAGGTCGAGAAGGGGTCGCTCGTCCCCTTCGCGGACCGCAAGGCGATCGACGAGGGGGCCCTCGCCGGCCGCAAGCTGGAGATCGTCTGGGTGGACGATCCCATCGAGGCCTTCTTCCTCCAGGTCCAGGGCTCGGGCCGCGTCGAGCTGGCCGAGGGGGGCGAGATGCGGGTGGGCTACGCCGCGCAGAACGGCCACCCCTACACCTCGATCGGCAAGGCGCTGATCCAGAGCCGCGCCCTCAATCCCGAGACCGTCTCCATGCAGACGATCCGCGCCTGGCTGGAGGCCCATCCGGAGAAGATCGACGACGTCCTGGAGAAGGACGCCTCCTACGTCTTCTTCCAGGAGGTGAAGGGGGAGGGCCCGATGGGGGCCGAAGGGGTGCCGCTCACCCCCGGCCGCTCCATGGCCGTCGATCTCAAGTACATGCCGCTGGGCGTGCCCCTCTGGCTCTCGGCGGGCGTGCCCGACCCGGACGCGGCGAAGCCCGACCGCAAGCTCCACCGCCTGCTCGTCGCCCAGGACACCGGCGGCGCCATCCGCGGCCCCGTGCGCGGCGACCTCTTCTGGGGCTTCGGCCCCGAGGCCGGGGCCCTCGCCGGGAGGATGAAGCACCGCGGGAAGCTCTGGGTGCTGCTGCCGAAGGGAGTAAAGCCGGGGTAGGGCCTACCTCTGCAGAATCGACAGATACGCCGCCCACACCCCCACCTCCTCCTTGTACTGCCTGGCCATGACGCGGGCGATCTGGGCGAGATGGCTCAGGTCATGGACGACCCAGGTGGCCATCAATTGGCGGAGGGTCACGGGCCCGAGCTCGGGGTGGCGGCCCGGCAGGGCGAGCTCGGCGTCGGTCAGCTTCCAGCCGCGGACCGTTTCCAGGCTGGCCTCGCGGACCTCGGCGAAGCGGCCGAGGAGACGGTCCAGGGACCAACCGGCGAAGCGGGTGAATTGGCCAAAGCGGTCGAACGGCTCGAAGGGACGGGAGTCGCCATGATCGAGGATCATCCGCGCGCGAGGCATCCAGTCCGTCTCGTCGGCGTGGATGAGGTGCCCCACGACGACCTCCGGGCTCCAGGTGTCGGGACCCTCGGTGCCCGCGTGCCAGGAGGGGCTGGTGCCGCGCAGCAGGACGTCCAGGATCGCGGGCGTCCGCCTCAGGACGTCGAAAGCTTCCTCGAGATCGAGCTCCATGGCGTCCTCGCCATCCTGGCTCAATTGACCCAGGGTCCCTTGCGCACGTTCGGCCCCTTGTCGCCCGGAATCACCTTGAAGCCGCGCTTGCGCCGGGCGCGGTCGAGCTTGCGCTGAATCCACCACTTCTCCAGCCGCAGCCGCATCTCGCGGAGCGACCTGCGGCCGCCGCGCAGCGAGCCGCTGGAGCGGACGTAGAGGTAGGAGAGCCCCACCGCGGCGCAGATCCCCACGAAGCCCGGCAGGTCCTTGGAGAAGAGGTACGCCATGAAGGCGAAGAGGATCTCCACCAGGAGCATCCAGCGCGCCGGGATCGCCAGGAAGAAGAACAGGTAGATGGTGGCGTCGCGGTGGGCCGTGGCGAAGGCGGCGATGAAGATCGCGGTCAGCATCCACTGCCCCTGCATGATCGCGAACGGCGCCGGGGCCCAGGGCAGGCCCGCGAAAGTGAGCAGGACGTGGACGAGCACCGCCGCCAGGGCCCCGCCGAGCGAGCTCCACAGGATCAGCCGCCAGAAGTGCCGGCGGTAGAGCCCGAAATACACGTCGCGGGCGAACATGTAGAGGATCAGCAGGTCGAGCAGGAAAAACAGGCCCGATCCCGCGGCCCCGATGAACGGATAGGTGACGAGCTCCCACACCCAGCCTTGCATCCAGACCCGGGGGGTGAGCTGCAGCACGGCCGGCACGATCGCCGTCGACTCGAAAAAGCGCAGGGCGAAGGTGACGAACAGGACGCCGAGGATAATCAGCACGTCCCGCGGGGCCGGTCCGGCCAGGCCGAAGCCGCCGAAGCCACCCATGCGGCCGCCGGGATAGGGGTTGCGGGTTACCAAGAGTCAGGTCCTCTCACGGAGGGGATCTTACTCCGAACCCTCACCCCTGGCCTCTCTCCGAGGTGATGAGGGGCCCTCAGCTCAGGAACTTGGCGAAGGCGTCCGGATGGATGCCCCAGCCGAAAAAGCCGGCGAGCCCCATCAGCACCCCGAAGCCGGCGAAGAGGACCGCCACCCCCACCAGCCACTTCTTCTTCGTCAGGGCGCTCACGCCCAGCAGCGCGATGGCGATGCTGATCGTCGCCTCCGACATGTCGAACTGGTCGTCGTGGACGTTCAGGCGGTCGTAGTCCTTTCCCGCGTCCTCGGCGTCCTTCTTGATGGCCTCTTTCTCCTTGACGTACTTCGCCACGATCCCGTCGTACTTCTTGATCTGCTGGTCGAGCAACGCCAGCTCCTGGGGCGAAAGGCCGGGCTGCTCCCTGCGGAGGGTGAGCTGGTCGCGCACGCTCTCCGCCAGGTTCTCCTTCATCCCCTTGGCCTGGTAGTACGACCACTGGTCGACCGCCTTGGCCTGGTCCTGCGACATCGCCTGCACGATGTTGCCGTCCTTGATGTTGCACAGCGCCATGAAGGTGGCGAGCAGGGCCACCAGGACGGCGATCAGGTTGTTCAAGGCGTCGTGCGATTTCTCCGCGTTCTCGACCGCCCCGGAGATGGTCTCTTCGATCTCGCTCATGAGAGCTCTCTTTCCTCTCTGATTTCTTCGCCAAAAAGCGGGTGGCTCCACGCTAAGCCAACCCCGCACCCCACGTCAACAACTCCCGGGGGGTGTCCCAATCCCCTCCCCGGCGGGCACTAGCTTTTGAGAGGGAGACGCCGTTGATCCTGATCCTCAGCCAGTCTTCGCTGGAGCCCACGACCGAGGAGGTCATGGACTGGGTGGAGGCGCTCGGGGGTCGCTGCGTGCGTCTCAACGGCGACGACATCGAGGGGCGCTCGGAGGTCCGGATCGAGATCGCCGGCGGCCGGCTCGCGCTCCGCTTCGAGAGCTCTGGGGTCGAGCTCCCGCTGGAGGAGGCCGGCGCCGTCTGGTTCCGGCGCTGGCTCTACGAGCGGCGCCACGAGACGGTCGACCTGCTCGCCGACAGCTTCGAGCACCTCCCCTGGCTGAGCCACCCGCGGCGGTCGAATCTCAACAAGCTCGCCGTGCTCCGGCGCGCCGCGCGGGAGGGGATCGCCACCCCGGCCACCCTGGTGACCACCGAGCGGGAGGCGCTGCGCCGCTTCTGCGCGGAGCACGGCGCCGTCATCACCAAGCCCATCGGCGAGGTGGAGGCCTTCATCGCCGGGGAGGTCTCCCACTTCCTGTACACCACCCCGCTGGGACCGGCGGAGATCGCGGCCCTGCCGGAGCGCTTCGCCCCGTCGCTCTTCCAGGAACAGATCGCGAAAGCCTACGAGCTGCGGGTCTTCTACCTCGACGGCGAATTCCACGCCATGGCGATCTTCTCCCAGAACGATCCGCAGACCCGCGCCGACTTCCGGCAGTACAACCGGGAGCGGCCGAACCGCAACGTGCCGTACCGTCTGCGCCCCGATCTCACCGAGCGCCTCCTCGGGCTGATGGCGGGCCTGGAGCTGGAGACGGGATCGCTCGACCTGCTCGTCACCCCGGACGGCCGCGAGGTCTTCCTGGAGATCAATCCGGTCGGGCAGCTCGGCATGGTGTCCCACCCCTGCAACTACCAACTGGAGCGCAGGATCGCGCAGCTTCTCCTGCGGAAGGAAGATCATGGACGACGACTATAAAGGCGAGCTCTTCGCGCGGCTCTCCCCCGAGGGGCGGGAGATCGCTCCGGTGGGCTACCGGTTCCTCCACCCCCGCGCCACGCGCGCCACGGTCCTGCGGCTCGTCGAGTGCCGCCCCCACCGCACCGTCGGCTACGTCTGCGGCAGCTTCCGCAAGCCGATCTCCCGGTGCCTCGGTCCCGACGATGAAACCTGACGCTCCTGCCGCTCCCGTCTTCCAGCTCTTCGCGTGCTGCCTCCCGGTGAAAGGGGCGCGCCGGAGCCTCCTCTGCGACGTGCAGCGGCAGTCGTTCCAATTCATCCCCAACGGCCTGTACGAGATCCTCACCGAGCACGCCGGCAAGACCGTGGCGGAGATCAAGGCGGCCTACGGCCACGAATACGACGAGGAGATCGACGAATACTTCGACTTCCTGCTCCAGAACGAATTCGGCTTCTGGTGCGACGACCCCGAGCGCTTCCCGCCGATCGACCTCACCTGGGAGACGCCGGAGCGGATCACCAATGCCATCCTGGACGTCGACGCCCGCTCGGACCACGACTACGCCCGCATCCTGGCCGAGCTCGACGACCTCGGCTGCAAGGCGCTGGAGGTCCGCTGCTTCCACGGCCCGACGCTCGCCGAGCTGCGGACGATCCTGGAGGCCGCGCGCTACGGCCGGCTGCGCTCGATCGACCTGCTGGTGGGATTCCATCCCGAGCTCACCGCCGAGGCGCTGGCTCGGCTTGCCATCGAGCACCAGCGGATCAGCAGGATCGTGGTCCACTCCGCCCCGGAGGGGCACCGCCCCCCTCCCTCCAGCACCGGCGTCATCTTCGAGCACTGCACGGAGGCCGTCAGCTCCCCCTCCTGCTGCGGCAAGGTCCATCCGGGCTACTTCGCGGTCAACCTCGAGACGTTCGCTGAGGCGCAGCGGCACAACACCTGCCTGAACCGGAAGATCTCGGTGGACGCCCGCGGCGAGATCCGCAACTGCCCGTCGCTGCCGCGGTCGTTCGGCAACGCGCGCGAGACCTCGCTGCACAGCGCCCTCGCCCACCGCGACTTCGCCGCCCTCTGGTCGATCAACAAGGACCAGATCGACGTCTGCAGGGACTGCGAATTCCGCTACGTCTGCGTCGACTGCCGGGCCTACATCCAGGATGGGAGGGATCTCTACTCGAAGCCGTCCAAATGCGCCTACGACCCCTATACCGCCGAGTGGCATTCCTCGGCGGAACAGCCGGCCGCCCTGGCCGGTGTCCAGAAAGGAGATCCCATATGAAGAAGATGGAGAAGCTCAGCGGCGAGCTGTTCCGTCCGCTGACCTGCGACGAGCAGAAGCGGGTCGCCGGGAGGTTCGGTGGCGGGGGTGGCCCCGTGACCGAAACCGCCGTCACGATCTTCGAGACCTACGACCCGGCTCCCGATTTCACCCACGACGGTGACAACGAGTAGCCGGGCGGACCCTGTTCACGAAAGGAGAGCACCCATGAAGAAGAAGATGGAGCGACTCAGCGACGAGCTGTTCCGGTCCCTCACCTCCGTCGAGCAGCGGCGGACCTTCGGTGGCGGCACCCAGACGGCGAACACCATCTTTGAGACCGCGAACCCCAACCCCGACTTCCAGCGCGACGGCGACAACGAGTAGCCCGCGAGCCTGCGGGCTTTGCAAGCTTCCTTGCAAAGCCCGCGGAGCTTGGAAAGAAAACGGCCGATTTCTTCCCAAGTCCCCCGAGAACGGAAAGTCCTCTTTCCAAGATTCCCCAACTTGGAAAGAAAATGGCCGATTTCTTTCCAAGTCCCCCACGAACGGAAAGCCCTCTTTCCAAGCTCGCCTGGCTTTGAAAGAATCAGGCCGCTTTCTTTCAAAGCTCTGGAGACCGACCCCGTGAACGCTTCCGACTTCCGAGACCCCAGGGCCGGCCGGGTCGTCCAGGCGCCGGGGGGGTATGCGGCGTTCATCCCTGCACCGCTGCCTCCGGAGCTGGCGTACGACTCCTCGCTGGTCCTCGCCCTCTCCCGGGCCGACGCGGCGCTCAGCGAGCTGTCAGGCCTCGGCCGGCAGCTCCCCAATCCCCACCTGCTGATCGCCCCCTACGTCCGGCGTGAGGCGGTCCTCTCCTCGCGCATCGAGGGGACCCGGGCCAGCCTCTCGGATCTGCTGCTGGATGAGGCCGAGCCGGAGCATTTCGCGGATGGGGACGTCCGGGAGGTGCGGAACTACGTCGCGGCCTTGGAGCTCGGGCTGGGGCGCTTGCGCGAGCTCCCCCTGTCCCTGCGTCTCGTCCGCGAGCTCCACGAGTGGCTGATGCAGGGGGTGCGAGGGGATCAGGCCACTCCCGGGGAGTTTCGCCGCTCACAGAACTGGATCGGCCCGGCGGGCAGCACGCCCGCGACCGCGCCCTACGTGCCGCCGCCGGCCGACGCCCTGATGGGCTGCCTCGGGAACTGGGAGACCTTCCTCCACGACCGGGACCACTTCCCGGACCTCGTCCAGTGCGCCGTGATGCACGAGCAGTTCGAGGCGATCCACCCTTTCCTCGATGGCAATGGGCGGGTGGGCCGGCTGCTGATCACCCTGTTCCTGGTGGAGCGGGGTCGCCTCTCGCAGCCGCTGCTCTACCTTTCCGATTACATTGAGGCCCACCGCCAGGAGTATTACGATCGCCTCCAGCGGGTGCGGACGGACGGCGACTGGCCCGGCTGGCTCCGCTTCTTCCTCCTCGGAGTGGAACAGACCGCGCGCTCGGCCGTCCGCCAGGCGAGCCGGCTCATGGACCTGCGGGAGATCCATCGGGAGCGGCTGGGCAAGAAGCCCAACGCGCTGAGGCTTCTGGACGAGCTGTTCGTGAACCCCTACCTGACCGCTGCCCGGGCCGCTCAGATCCTGACCTCGTCCCGCCCCACGGCCCGGCAGGCCATCGGGCTCCTCCAGACGGAGGGTCTACTCCAGGAGGTGACCGGCCGCTCCTGGCGCCGGATCTACCTGGCGCGGCCCATCCTGGAGGTCATCGAGGAGCGGGACTGACCTCTACAGGCGGGACAGGTAGTAAAAGTTGTGCAGCGAGTGCGCGAGGATCACCGGCGTGATCCGGCGCGTGCTCGCGTAGAAGACCGCCGAAACGAAGAACCCTCCCGCCACCGTCAAGGCCGCCGGCACCCCCAGGTACAGGTGATAGAGCGTCTGGAAGCCGACGCTCACGAACACGGCGACCGCCCAGCTTCCCGACAGCTCGGCGACCTCGGTCATCAGGAACGCCCGCACGATCAGCTCCTCGTGCGCCGCTCCAGGGATCACCGCCAGCCATTGCAGAGGTCCGCCGTATCCGGCCGGCACGTGCTTCGGAGTCGCGAAGCCGTGAATGTTCTGATAGATGGCCGAGGTTATCAGCCGGTCGAAAAACCAGATCGCCACCGTCCAGAAGAGGTCCGTTTTCCGGAAGGTCAAGCCGATCCTCCGCAGGCTGCGTCCTTGCCAGTAGAGGACATAGGCGAGCACCGAGATCGCGAGGGCGGCATCGATGATTCGTCGCAGGGCGTCAAACGCGGTCTCGGCGGAGAGCTTCGCGTTGCCCAACCAGTACATCAGGGAGTAGATGACGGGCAAGAGGAACGCGACGCCGAGGACCAGCGCGATCTCGATGTAATGGAGCCGGCGGGATTCCGGCGTCATCTCCACCGGCTCGGCCGGGACCTCCTCGGACGGGGCGGGAGCCAGCCCCCCGCCGCAGACCGTGCACTCCTCGTCTTCCTCCAGCAGGGGGCTGCCGCAGTTGGCGCAGACCAGGCCGCCCTCCTCCCCCTCGGCCGCCTCGGCTCTCATTCGAGCTCCGCCGCCAACTCCTCCCCGCCCTGGGATTCCTCATTTACCGCCCTGATCTCCTCCAGCGCCTGGTCCGCGGCCTCGGCGTGCTCCTCCGCGACCTGGATCACCACCGCTCCCGCCACATCGTTGAAGCCCAGGCCGAGAGCGCCGAAGACGAACTGGTTGTGCAGGTAGTCACCCCGCTTGACGAAGGGGATTCCGGCCTCCTGCAGCAGGGACTCGGCGAGAGCCAGCTCGGCGGGATCATCGGTCTCCAGCACCGTCACCAGACCCGTGTCAGGCATCTCCTCCAGGGTAGGCAGGCTCTCGACCAGATCGACGTCGCAGTCCGCGCAATGGGTGAACCCCTCCCGGTACTCGCCGCCACATTCGGGACAAAACATATCTGGCCCTCCTTTCGACGGTAGCCCTCGCGTCTCGCGTTCCGGATCTGGAGAAATTCTATAACGGAAGAGGGCCTCACGCCGGCGGCTTGATCGGGTGCTCGCCGGCGTGGCGGGAGACGAGCAGGTCCTGCACCTCCTGGATGACCTCCAGCTTGCGGACGTTCTTGCCGGGGCAGGCGTGCGTGGTCAGCGGGTCTTCCCGGTGGAGGCGGAGGGTCTGCGGATCGAGGCCGAGGATGGCGGAGAGGGTCGCCAGGGCCGCCATCGCGTTCCGCCGCACCTTCAGGCCGCGGCCGCCGCTGAAATCCTCCTTCTCGTAGTCCCCCAGCATCTCCACGCCGAGCGCCAGCTTGTTCCAGGAGGGGGAATGGGTGCCCGAGACGGTGAGCGGCGTGAAGACCCAGATCTGCTTGTCGTCGACGAACAGGTGAGGGCCGGCCTTCCACTTCTGCTCGTCGCGGTAGAAGACCTCCAGGTCCCGGATGTTCTGCTGCGTCAGCCCCTTGGGGCGTTGCGCCAGGGAGGGAGCCCCGGTGTTGTGCAGCACGATGAACGAGGGTCGCCAGGCCAGCCATTGCAGCGTGTGGCAGTAGGCGTCGAAATCCTCCGCGTTGAAGCTCTTCCCAACGATACCCTTCCAGTCCGGCATGCGTCACCTCCTTGAGCCTGGGCTTTCTGACAATATTTTCTACGAGACTGGACGGATCGTAAAGGCCCTCTGGCACAGCCCGTGAATCAGGAAGATGGCTGAAAGGAGGATGCGACGATGAAAAAGACCACCCGGAAGCTCAGCCTCAGCCGCGAGAGCCTCCGCCGTCTCGACGAGGAGGAGCTGCGCCGCGCGGACGGCGGAGCGGCCACCAGCCCTTGTCCCTACACCCTCCAGGTGCTGGCCTGTTACAGCCGCGACGTCCACACCTGCTACACCTGCACGGTCTGACCCGGGAGGATACGATGAAGACGAGGAATGCCCGCAAGCTCACCCTGCACCGCGAAAGCCTCCGCCTCCTGGACGACGCGGCGGCGCGGACCGTGGGCGGCGCGATCCCGCCGCCCACCACCGAGTGCGCGTATACGCTCCAGGTCGTGGCCTGCTACTCCCAGCGGGTCCCGAGCTGCGTCTGTACGGTGGACTGAGCTGGAGAGGATACGACCCGCCAGGGGGACGGCCCGGCGTACCGTCCCCCGGCGACTTCGCTTGTCAAAGGACCCGTTCGGACGCTCCCCGCGCGAGCGTGGATGGCCGTAGGATGGCGGCCTCTTCTCAAGCCGAGAGGAACAGGCCCTCGATCACGCCCTGGATCTGCATCGCCGCCTCGTAGGGATCGGGGGCGTTGCGGATCGGCCGGCCGACGACGATGTAGTCGGCGCCGTTACGCAGGGCCTGCTCGACCGTGACCACCCGCTTCTGGTCGTCCGCCGGCCGGTTCTCCGCCGGGCGGATGCCGGGGGTGACGATCAGGGGCTTGCCGCCCAGGTGCTCGCGCAGGGTGTGCGCCTCCAGCCCGGAGGCGACCACGCCATCGCAGCCGATCTCCACCGCCTGCCGGGCGCGCCCGAGGACCACCTCGTGGACGTCCGCCTGGACACCCATGTCGCGCCAGAATGGCCGCGCTGCCGGCGTGGACCGTGGTGAGCGTGATCGGCCAGTCGCGGAGCCGGCGCACGGCGGAGCGCACGGTCTCGGGGACGTCGAACAGCTTGAGGTCGGCGAAGACCTTCTTCTCCCGCCCGGCCAGCCACTCGATCAGCTCGAAGTAGCCGCCGGTGCCGAGCAGCTCCAGGCCGACTTTATAAAACTCGACCGCGTCGTCGAGCCGCTCGACCAGCCGCTTGGCCTCCTCGACGCTCGGGACGTCGAGAGCGAAGATCAGCCGTTCTTCCGGGGGGATGGTCTTGGTGGAAAGGAAGTAGGGGTCGCCGGTCTCGGGGTGCTTCGGTTCCTCGAAGGTGCTGTTGGTCATGGAGGCCCTCCGAGGGGGCTACGGTAGCATAGACTATCCCCCAATGCTCGAACGCCTCTTCCACGTCCGCGCGGCGGGATCGACCCCCGGCCGGGAGGCCCTCGGCGGGTTGACCACCTTCCTCACCATGGCCTACATCCTGGCGGTGAACCCGGTCTTCCTGGTCGCCGCCGGCATGCCGCGGCAGGGGGCGATCATCGCCACAGCCCTCTCCGCGGCCTTCGCCACGCTCCTCATGGCCTTCGTCGCCAACTACCCGATCGCGCTGGCGCCGGGGATGGGGATGAACGCCTTCTTCGCCTACGGCATCTGCGTCGGTGCGGGGGTGCCCTGGCAGACCGCCCTGGGGCTGGTCTTCTGGGCCGGCGTCATCTTCGTGCTGCTGACCGTGACCGGCGCCCGCAAGGTGCTGGTCGACGCGGTGCCGGAGGTCCTCAAGCTGGCGGGCGCGGTGGGGATCGGCCTGTTCATCGCCTTCATCGGCCTCCAGCACGGCGGCCTCGTGCGCGGCGACAAGAACACCCTGG